>JAZFQE010000071.1:0-3484 GCA_036444955.1 Gemmatimonadales bacterium | reverse complement strand
TCGCGTAGCAGTGTCTCCTTGAGGTCCTGTTCGTCTTCATCCGCTAGCCAATCCTCCATGAAGCCGTCGTCCTCGACCCTCGCAGCGAGCTGTGCGAGGATGCGCAGGTGCTGTCCCGGGTCCGCCTCACCACTAACCAAGAAGAACACGACTTTCACCGGATCGCGCGAGCGATGAGTGTCGTGTGGGTGGGATTCGGGTGCTAGCCGCACACCTGGTCGACAGCGCACGAGCACCAATTCCGATGAATCTACGTCTGGCAGTCTCATGTGGAGTAGGGCTGCACCGTGTGCGATGGGTGTACCGCCCACTTCAAGACCGCGACTGAATCCCTCCACGAGCTGTTTGGTACTAGCAGGAACGCGCCAGTCGAGGAGCTTGGACGCCTCCTCGATGATTGCCTCCAGCGATGTTTGTTCGGGAAGGTCGATTACCAATGCGCCCGCCACAACGCGGTCGAACGGATCTTCCGCGCGCACGCCCTTTTCCTTCATGATGTCTCGCAGCTCTCTTTCGAGCCCTTCGAACCGCCGGCGCCCGAGCCGTTCGAACACGTGATAGATCGCTCCGTCGCGGGCGATTCTCGCTTGCGCGTATTTCTTGTACCAGGCAATCGAGAGGACGCCCACCCCGACCGTGAATAGGACGGGTATCCATCCCATCTCGGCGATCAGCACGAACGGAACAATCATGCCGACAAGCTGAAGCCATGGATAAAACGGAGATTTGAAGCCCGGATCGTACGCCTCAATGTGACTCTCGCGCATGACGATCACCGAGAGGTTGATCATTGCGAACAATAGGAGCTGGGTTGCGCCTGCCAGTTTTGCAACTGCCAACACGTCCAGCGAGAGGATGAGAAGTACTACGAGCGACACGGTGATGATAATGGCTTGGGTGGGAGTGTGGAATCTGCCCAGGTGCGCGAACCTCGTTGGGACCATATGGTCACGGGCCATCGCGAGCGGATATCGCGAAGCCGCCAGTATCCCGGCGTTCGACATAGACGCGAAGGCAGCAATTGCAGCCACCGTGATCACTATGACGCCCATCTGTCCGGGCATCCAGGTGAACATGGATCGTGCTGTGTCGGCAGCTGGTGTCAGGCTTTCACCCAGCGCGTCGGTTCCCAGAACACCGACCATGACATAAACGCCAGCCACATAGATCACGATTACGGTTGCTAGGGCGAGCGCCATGCCACGCGGGATGTTTTTATCCGGTTCGGTTACCTCTTCGGCGAGGCTCGCAACATTGGTGAGTCCTATGAAAGACACAAACACCAGTCCTACCGTAGCGAGCAGGCCGTCGACGCCGGTAGGCATGAATGGCACGAAGCGGCTCTCGTGTGTCGTGATTATCCCCTGCGACAGCAGTACGACAAGACCGTGAATGACGAAAAAACCGATGACGCCGAGGACGGCGATGACCAGGATCCTGAGCAGCCTAGTGGATTCCCTGGCCCCGACGATGTTGAGGAGAGCAAAAATGATGGCAAAGGCTATGGCGATCGGCCTCATCGGAACATCGAAGAAGATGGCGATGTATGCGCCCATCCCAAGGAGGGCGAAGGCACTCTTGAGCGTCAGCGCGAGCCACGTTCCCATGCCGCCTATCGTTCCAACCAGCGGCCCCATCGTCCGGTCGAGGAAGTAGTACGATCCCCCCGCTCGTGGCATTGCGGTCGAAAGCTCGGCTTGGCTCACCATTGCCGGTATGATCAGGATCCCGGCAAGGAGATATGCCAGTACCACGGCCGGTCCGGCTTGCGCGGCGGCAAGTCCGGGCAAGAGTAAGAACCCCGAGCTGAACATCGCACCGGTGCTTATGACGTAAACGTCCAGCAGCGAGAGCTGCTTCTTTAGGCGGGGCTGTTTCGGCAGTGACATGCAGAGGTTCGCACCGTGGGTTGTTAGTCTCTAGTGGTGAATTGAATGCGCCGCGCTATGCAGCGGACCGGTTCGACCGCTTCTAATTATCCCTGCTCGAGCGCCGCTTGCTGCTCACTCACCCAATGTCTGACGAATCGCTCCAACGCCCCGAGCGGAAGGGCGCCTCTTCTAAGCACTTCGTCATGGAAAGCACGGATGTCGAATTGATCGCCGAGTTCTCCTGCAGCGTAGGCGCGCAACTCTTGAATCTTAAGTTCGCCGATCTTGTACGCCAAAGCCTGCCCCGGCCAAACGATGTAACGATCGACTTCCACAGTTATGTCGTGCTCAGTTTTTCCGGTGTTCTCCATGAAGAAGTCGATGGCCTGTTGCCGAGTCCATCCCAGGGCATGCATTCCCGTATCGACTACTAGGCGGATCGCTCTCCACATTTCGTAGGTAAGTTGGCCAAACTTGGAATAGGGATCCTGATACAGCCCCATCTCCTCGCCAAGACTCTCGGCGTAGAGCGCCCAGCCCTCTACGAAGGCCGTGTAGCCGGTGTGTTTGCGGAACTCGGGTACAGCTTCCATTTCCTGCGCAAGAGCAATCTGAAGGTGATGCCCTGGTACCGCCTCGTGGAGGGTTAGGGCCACCATTTCCCACTTGGGCCGGGCGGGCAGGTTGTATGTATTAGCGAAGAAATACCCCGGTCTCCCGGCTTCCGTCGATCCGCCCTGGTAGTAGGCGGTGGTTTGTGATTTCTCGGCATAACTGGGTATCTGTCGGATCCCGTACGGCAGTCGAGGCAACCGACCGAACAGTCGTGCCAGTTCAGGATCCGCTCGCTTCGATATGTCGCGGTAAGCGCTGAGCAGACTCTCGGCATCGTCGTGGTAGAATTGCGGATCGGTTCTCAGGAACTCCAAGAAGTCCGCGAATGTTCCTGCGAATCCCGTCAAGGCAACGATACTGTCCATCTCCGCGCGGATTCTGCTCACTTCTGAAAGACCGAGGTCGTGTATCTCTTGCGGTGTAAGGTCAGTGGTCGTGTAGCGGCGCACGCGCGAAGCGTACCACTCGGATCCATTGGGTAGATCGCTGGCTGCGATCGACGTTCTAGCACCGGGGATGTAAGTGTCGCTCAGAAAGTCGCGTAGCGTTTCGTAAGCCGGAAGAACCCCGGTTGTGAATGCCTCGACCGCTTCTTCGGTTAGACGCTCTCGTTCCCGTTCGGGCACCGACTCTGGAAACCGTGTAAAGGCGCTCAGCATCGGGCTTGTAAGCGGATCGTCCACCAGAAGATTGTTGACCTGTTCCGGCACATCTCGCAGCGTGATCTGTGGGGGCGTGATGCCGCTTTCTAGGCCCCTTTGCAAGAGCGCGATTTCCTGATCAACGAGCTCCGGCACCGCCTGCAACCGCGCAATCATGTCTTCGTAGTCCGATGTGTTGTTCGCTTGCATCTGCACCAAAGTCCGGGGAACGCTCTGCTGCACGCCGCCCATCTGATTGATAGCCAGGTACTCCGCGCGGAACCTTGCCGGCTCGAGCCAGTTGGTAACCGTGAGGTCAAGGAGATCCCGATAGAGTTGGTCGGATTCGGTCAAAGA
>JAZFQE010000070.1:0-9044 GCA_036444955.1 Gemmatimonadales bacterium | reverse complement strand
TTGATTCAGAAAAAGCCGAGGCAGTGCTCTCCGGTCTGTATGCTCCGTTTGTGCGCACGGGTAATCCGCTCATGTTCATGGATATTACGTCAGCGGAGCTCACGAAATACGCGGCAAATGCGATGTTGGCCACGCGAATATCTTTCATGAATCAGATAGCAGAGCTATGTGAGGCGTTTGGTGCGGATGTGGATTCGGTGAGGAAAGGACTGGGATCTGATCCGAGGATCGGAAAATATTTTCTTTTTCCAGGCCCGGGCTACGGCGGATCTTGCTTCCCTAAGGATGTGAAGGCTCTGATACGAGCAGCACGCGCTGACAACATTCCCATCGAGCTCTTGACGGCAACTGAATCGGTCAATCAACGGCAGAAGAAAAAACTATTTGAGATGGTTCGTGGTATCCTCGGCAAACGACTTGCTGGAGCCAGAGTCGCAGTGTGGGGACTTGCCTTCAAAGCCGAAACCGATGATGTGAGAGAAAGTGCGTCGCTCGAACTTGTTGACGCTCTGCTCGAGGCTCGGGTCACAGTTGCAGCTCATGATCCGGCTGCAATTGAGAATGCGAGAGCGAAATTCGGGAACAGGATTGAATACTTCCAAGACATGTATGCAGCAGTAGAGGGAGCCGAAGCACTCGTAGTCGTCACGGAATGGAGACAGTTTCGGAACCCCGATTTCGCGCGCATAAGGGCTGCACTACAATCGCCAACTATTGTTGACGGTAGAAATCTGTATGACCCGAGGAGGATGCGAGAGCTTGGGTTTTCCTACCACAGTATTGGACGCAGACCTCTCAAATGAGGGTTGTCGTCACTGGTGCGGCCGGTTTCTTGGGATCTCATCTGAGTGACAGGTTGGTCACCCAAGGTTTTGAGGTGCTCGGTATTGACAACCTAATCACGGGCAATCTCGATAATTTGGCGGGATTGGTTACCAATCGCTCCTTCAAGTACATCGAGTGCGACGTCAGCGATTATATAGGCGTCGAAGGTGCGATTGATGGTGTGTTCCATTTCGCTTCCCCAGCCAGCCCGGTTGATTATCTGGAACTTCCTATTCAAACGCTCAAGGTCGGTTCCCTGGGCACGCACAACGCTTTGGGACTGGCCAAAGCCAAAGGGGCTCGGTTTGTGCTAGCAAGTACCTCGGAGGTCTATGGAGACCCCCAGATACACCCACAGGCTGAATCATATTGGGGGCATGTTAACCCGGTTGGACCCCGCGGCGTTTATGATGAAGCAAAGCGGTTTGCCGAGGCGATGACGATGGCTTACCACCGGTCTCATGGTGTGGACTCACGGATCGCGAGAATCTTCAACACGTATGGGCCCAGGATGAGACCGGGGGATGGGAGGGTTGTTTCGAACTTCATAGTGCAGGCTTTAGAAGGGCGGGACCTTACAATCTACGGTGATGGCAGCCAGACGAGGTCGTTCTGCTACGTAGACGACCTAATTGAAGGGATCCTCAGATTGTTCGAGAACGGCGGGCCGGAACCGGTAAATGTCGGAAATCCGGATGAGTTTACGGTCCGGGAGCTGGCGGACCTCGTTCTCCAGGTCACTGACTCTGGCTCGGAGATTCGTTTCGAGAAACTTCCGGTCGACGATCCCAAGCAGCGCCAGCCGGATATTTCGGTGGCAAAATCCCTCCTCGATTGGGAGCCGAAGATATCTTTACGAGAGGGGCTGCGTCGGACCATCGAACACTTCAGAGCTCGCCTTGCCGGAGTCTAAGGTTGCCGTCACCGGCGCAGCAGGGTTCATAGGCTCGCATGTTTGCCAAGCACTGCTCGAAGCTGGGTATCGAGTCGTTGGCGTCGACAACTTCGATCCTTACTATGATCGCAGAATCAAGCAGCGATCACTTGCCACCCTAGATGAGGCGCGCGGCTTCACGTTTGTCGAGTGCGATGTCCGACGCACTGAAAGGCTTCGGAGCCTCCTCACCGACGTTGAAATCGTCGTACATCTTGCTGGGCGTCCGGGGGTTAGACCGAGTATCGATGACCCTCGGCCGTACACAACGATGAACGTCGTAGGCACAGCCTCCGTGCTCGAGGCCGCCCGAGTAGCTGGCGTTGCGCGATTCGTCTTTTGTTCGAGCTCGTCTGTTTATGGCAATTCGCCTGAGACGATTCACCGGGAAGATGTGTCGGCCGACCGTCCCATCTCGCCGTACGCGGCCTCCAAACGTAGCGGCGAGTTGCTGTGCGAAAAGTACAGCAGGCAATATGGACTGACGGTCGCTACGGTCCGACTGTTCTCGGTGTACGGTGCTCGCCAACGTCCTGATCTCGCAATCCACAGATTCGCGCAAGCAATCCTCTGTTCGGAGAGAGTGCGGCAATTTGGCGGCGGAGGCAGTGAGCGCGATTATACGTATATCGACGACGCAGTGAGTGGCATAGTGGCAGCTATGGATTGGACTGGAGTGTGTTCCGGAACCCACGAAATTTTCAACCTAGGTGAATCTCGTTCAGTCCAGCTGTCCTACCTGATTCAACTTCTCGGCGAGTCCATAGGTATTGAGCCAAGAGTAGAGGTCCTGCCTGACCAGCCGGGCGATGTGCACAGAACATGCGCGGATATATCCAAGGCACGCGATGTGCTCGGCTACCGCCCCAGAGTGTCGATAGAAGATGGAGTTCCGCTGTTTGTCGAATGGTATCGCAAGAGTAACGGTCATGCGGAATTCGCAGCTTCTTGATCGCGCCAAGGAGCGGTTTTCCGTTCACGATTACTATGGCTCAGTACATTTTCTGGAAGAGCTTGTAGAGACCGGCAACGCGTTTGCGGATGCGCACCACTTGTTGGGGCTGTCCTATTATTTCGTGGGCCGATCGGAGAAGGCGTTAGAAGGTTTGGATAAGGCGCTGGAACTCAATCCCCGTTACGTGGAGGCCCAGGTGAACCGCGGCATTGTGCTGAATGATCTTGGGCGCACCGACGAAGCGGCCGTCGCCTTCGCCGCCGCGCGGGATACCGGAGACAGAGACAGACTAGGGATTCCCGCCCATAGCGCTGCCAAGCTCGCCAATCTCCACGCCGACCTGGGAGAGGCATACGCAGACGCAGGAGCCCTGAATCAGGCGATCAGCCAGTATGTGGTCGCTCTAGACTTGGGTCCCGATTTCCACGACCTGAGATACCGTTTGGGGCGACTGCTACTTGACGCTGGTCGCTCTCTCGAGGCGCGCGAGCAATTCGAGAAAGTTGTTGCGGGCCGACCCGGCTTCGCCGACGGCCACTCCGCTCTAGGATTGGCGTGCTACCTCTCCGGAGATGCTGCAACTGCCCGTGCTGTGTGGTCTGCTCTGGTGGAGGAGAACCCGGACGATGGGCGAGCCAAGGCATACTTGGCGATGATTGAACGCGCCGCCGGGGAGTAGCGAAGTGCCCCGCCACCGTTCGCGGCTCCTCCCGATCCTAGCGATTGTGTTGGCCGGGTGTACCGGGAGAGTGGCTGATCATGAAGCCCTCGGGGATCGCGCCTATGTCGTCCACGACTATTCAACCGCCCTCATTGAGTATCGACTGGCGCTGACGCAGGAAAACGCAACGCCAGATCTACGCGCCAAGGCCGGGGCAGCGGCGCTCCGGTCGCGCGACCTGGTCGCTGCAGCGATGCAGTATCAGGAACTGGCCGCAGCCGATCCAGACAGGACATCGGAGGCGGCTGACGGTTTGGAGAAGGTCGCAGTCGCCGCGATGGAAGATGGAAACCGCGAGGGGCTGGAAGCTGCTCTTCAGGGATTGGTCGCCGCCGCCGAGGGAAGGGCGCTGGGGCGATTTGCGCAGCAGGTCGCGGCCGGATTCGGGCAAGCTACCAGACCAGAGGATGTGCTTGCCGTACTCCCGTACGCCGCCGCCGCGGCGACCGACTCTCGAACCGAAGATTCCCTGATATTCGAGTATGCTGTCACACTCGTGCGGCAGGGTGATTGCGAGACGGCGGTCCCGGTATTCGAGGGACTTTTGCGCCGACGGAGGAGTCCGGGCATTGTAGATGATGCTTCAGGTGCGTCGTCTACGTGTGCACTGTCCCTCGGGCGGAGGGAACTGCGCGCTGGTCACCCAAATGAGGCCGAGCAATGGTTCCGACGGGCAGTGGTTGGGGGTGGAAATTCGCAGCACTCGCTTATGGCTTATATAGGTTTGGGGGACGTAATGTTTGCACAGGGCGATTTTTTCGGGGCGGCGGAAGCGTACTGGCGCGCACGATTTGGTGCCTCACGAGGCGATAGCATATACCAGGTGGCTGAGGAGAGGCTGAACAACATCGGTAACGCTGGAACGGATGAGGATGGGAAGGTGTTCTAAGGCGAATGCGGAAAGCTACGGTCTTTGTGCTAAGTGTTATATCAGCAGTTTCGTGCACCAGAACCATTGATCCCGGACAGTATGCGTCGCCGCAGACCCTGCTAGAAGCTGCGATCCGCGAAACTGAACGCGGCAACTGCATCGGGGCGATGCCGGCGTTGCGGAGTGTCATGTTTGAGCTACCTCCCCGAGATCCGCAGATCGCGGTGGCCCGCTTTCACTTGGCCGATTGCCACGTCGATCAGGGCGAGTACCTGGAAGGATCCCGCCAGTTCCGTAGCGTGGCCGATGAGTTTCCCACCCATGAGCTTGCTACCGAGGCTCTCCTGCGTTCAGGCAACGCCTTGGCGCGCCTGTGGAAGAGGCCGGAGCTTGACCCGACCTACGGCATGAGCGCAATGGCCACGTACACAGAACTGATCAACAGGTATCCCGTGTCCGCGGAAGCTGACTCTGCGCGTCGGATGGTCGCAGAATTGTCAAATAGGTTCGCAGAGAAGCAGTTTAAGGCGGGTCAGTTCTACTATCGACTAAAGGCTTACGATTCCGCGATCATCTACTTTGAATCGATCATCGCCGACTACTCCCGTTCTAATTTCGTCACGAGGGCGCTTCTGGTCTTGGTGGATATTTACCAGAAGCTTGGATACGAGCAGGAGCGAGCCGAAACGTGTGACCATCTATACAGATTTTATCCCGACACGCCAGGACTTAGCGAGACGTGCGCGGGCGGACCTCCGACGTAAATAGATTGCGCATTGGAATCCTGGGGGGATCGTTCGATCCCGTTCATGACGGGCACATAACTGTCGCAAGCGCTGCAGCGACACTTCTCCGGCTCGACCAGATAAGGCTTGTACCTACGAGCCTCCAACCGTTCAAGACAGCGGGCCATCGAGCATCGGCAGAGGATCGCGTTGCCATGCTCAATCTGGCCGCCGAAGGAAACACTAAGATTGTCGTCGACCCGCGGGAGATCCACCGCGAGGGAACGTCGTTCACTGTGGATACCGTCCGTGCACTAAGGGTGGAGTTTCCCGACGATGAGTTATTTTTACTCGTTGGGGCCGACGCGGCCGCCGAATTCGTGAACTGGAAGGAGTCGGGTGAGATCGCGGACATCGCCCATCTGGTTGTGCTGACGAGACCCGGTTCGCAGTCCAACGAATTAGCAAGGGCTGCGAAGGTTCTGCAGGTGCCGGCTGTGGAAATTTCCTCAACCGCGGTCAGGGCAGCAGTCGAGAGAGGAGAACCGATCGACGGTATGGTTCCGTCGCGCGTGGCTCACTACATATGGAGACACGGCATCTATAAGACTGGAAATTGATGCTAAAACAGTTGTTTAATCGTATGGTTGGGACGCGCTTTGAGCGGGAGCTGAAGCGCATCCAGCCGCTCATCGACCAGATCCACGAGTACGAGAATGGGTTTGCTTCTTGCTCGGATAGCGAGATCCAGGCGCAGACTGAAAAGTTGCGCGGTATTATCAAGCGTCGAGTCGGCGAGCTCGAAGCTGAGCTCGAAGCACGGCGTGCTGAAAAGCATGCCTGTGCGGATCCCGTAAAGAGAGATGTCCTCGACGACGAGGTTCATGAGCTCGAGGAGCGGTTGAAGCGCGACCTGTCTCTCATCGTTGGCGAATTATTGCCAGAAGCGTTTGCCACGGTCAGAGAAGCCTGTCGCCGCCTCCTCAACACCAAGGTTGTGGTAACCGGTCACGAGATGGACTGGGACATGGTCCCCTACGACGTCCAGCTCATCGGCGGCGTCGTGCTGCACGAAGGAAAGATTGCCGAGATGGCGACCGGTGAAGGAAAGACGCTGGTCGCGACATTACCCATCTACTTGAACGCCCTGACCGGTAGGGGTATACACCTAGTTACGGTCAACGATTACTTGGCCCGCCGTGACTCTCAGTGGATGGGCCACCTGCTGAAATTTCTCGGATTGAGCGTAGGGTGCATCGATGACACGCAGCCATCGAGCCCGGAACGACGTGAGGCATATCGGTGCGATGTGACTTATGGCACCAACAATGAGTTTGGCTTCGACTACCTGCGCGATAACATGGTGTTCCAATTGGATCAGCGCGTCCAGCGAGAACACTCCTTCGCCATCATCGACGAAGTTGACTCGATCCTTGTCGATGAGGCACGTACCCCCCTGATAATCTCAGGCCCCGTAGGTAACGAAGGAGACCAGAAGTACCAGGATTACAATTCTCAGATCAGCCGCCTGGTGCGAAAACAGACCAGTGTTGTCAATGAGCTCGTGGCTGACGCCGAATCACTGCTCAACAGTGAGAACGGGAACTATGAGGCAGGAGTGAAGCTTTTCCAGGTTCAAAAAGGCATGCCAAAGAACAAACGCCTGATGAAGCTCCTCCAACAACCCGAGGTCAAACAACTGATTCAGCGCATTGAACTCGACCATCTAGCCGACCGCAAACTACCGGCGAAGGACCAGAGATTTAGGGACTTTGAGGAACCTCTTTACTTCATGATGGACGAGCGTGGGCGTTCGGTACATCTGACCGATCGGGGCGTAGAGGAAATGAGTCCGGACGATCCTATGCTCTTTGTCGTCCCGGATATTTCGGAAGAAGTGGGGCGACTCGAACATGACGACTCGATGACTGCAGAGCAGAGACTTGAGAGACGCCGCGAACTCGACGCCGAATACGCCCAGAAGAGCGAGAAGCTCCACATCATCCACAAGCTGCTCCAAGCGCACGCCCTGTACGAGATAGACGTCGAGTATGTCGTGCAGGACGAACAGGTGTTTATTGTTGACGAATTTACCGGCCGTATCATGTCGGGTCGGCGGTGGTCAGATGGTCTTCACCAGGCGATCGAAGCAAAAGAGGGCGTGACGATTCGTGGTGAGACTCAAACGCTCGCGACAATCACGATTCAAAACTACTTCCGCATGTACGATAAGATCGCTGGTATGACTGGAACTGCGGAAACCGAGGAGACCGAATTTTTCCAGATATACGGCCTTGAGGTAATGGTCATTCCAACCAACCGACCTGTCCGTCGGGTGGATGCACATGATCTCCTGTACCAGACGAGACGCGAGAAGTACACGGCTATCATCGAAGAGATCAGTAGGCAGTACGATAGGGGTTTACCGGTACTGGTGGGGACCGTCTCGGTCGAGGTATCTGAGAAATTGGCCCGCATGCTGAAACGAAGAGGGCTGAAGTTCGAGGTTCTGAACGCTAAGCTACACCAGCGGGAAGCGGAGATCGTGGCACAGGCGGGCCGTCCCGGGGCCGTCACGATTGCTACGAACATGGCGGGGCGCGGAACCGACATCAAACTTGGGGCCGGCGTGCGTCAGTGCCAGGTGTGTGGGATCAAGTCCAAGTTGGCTCCCTTTGGTCAGGAAATAGAGGCCCCAGACCTCGACGCCGGAGAAATCAAGAAGCGCGGCTGCAACGACGATCCCCCATGCGGACTTGTTGTAATCGGTACCGAAAGGCACGAGTCACGAAGAATTGACCGGCAGCTCCGCGGCCGGTCCGGGCGTCAGGGTGACCCAGGACAGAGTGTCTTTTTCCTCTCACTCGAAGACGATCTGATGCGTCTGTTTGTTTCGGACCGCGTTGCCAGATTCATGGAGAAAACGGGGGTCGAGGAAGGTGAAGTGCTCACGCACCCCTGGTTCACCAAGGCGATAGAAAATGCGCAAAAGCGCGTCGAGCTGCAGAACTTCCAGGCTCGTAAGCGCTTGCTGGATTACGACGACGTGATGAACCAACAGCGCGAGGTGATTTACTCGCTTCGGTTGTTCGCGCTGGAGGGAGGTGAAGAGCTAAAGGCTGAGGCCGTTAAGATGATCGAGGCTGCGCTGACTGCGTTCTCCGGGAATGTCGTCTCGCAAGAGCCAGAGACCTGGGACCGGAAGATGATTGGAACCGAACTCTTGATGCGCTACCTGATTTCGGTTCCCGCGATCGAGGATGCGGATCAGGTAGGTGACGCCCCGGCCCTGCAGAAGATCCTGCACGACTCGGGACGCGCAGCGTTCGAGGCGAAGCTGGCTTCATGGGATGAACTGGCCTCCCGGTACAATGCTCCGGACCTCTCCGAGAAACTGCTGTCCCAACTGGTGCTTCAGGTGCTCGATGAGAAATGGAAGGACCACCTCTATGACCTCGATCAACTGCGCAATGCCATCCACTACCGGGCCTGGGGACAGAAGGACCCGCTGATCGAGTACAAGAGGGAAGCGTTCGACCTATTTGTAGGTTTAATGGAAGATATCAGGTCAACTTTCACCGAACGCTTCTTCAAGTTTCAGGTCCAGGTCAGCCCCGGACCCGCTGACCGCGTTCAGACTAGACAGCGGCAGAGTCCCCGCCGACTGGCTACCGACGCCGACCTCATGGTGGGAGGCGTCCAGAGTATATCTCCACCGCGACGAGAACTCACCACTGCTGGGCCGGGCGACGTTGCCACATCGGCTGTTGCTTCCAAGAAGGCGCCGGCCAAGGTTGGACGCAACGACCCGTGCCCCTGCGGTAGCGGTAAGAAGTACAAGAAGTGCCATGGGCGACAGGCCTAGCCAGGCCTTCACTTCACAATACCGGTACCTACCGCGTTTTTTAGATTAGGTGTAGTCGGCGGGGCGCGGCTTACTTCGAGCTCATGCCTGCATACAGACTTGCTGAAACCAGAACCGAGGACCGCCCCCGCGAGCGGCTCTTCGCTCT
>JAZFQE010000069.1:0-4315 GCA_036444955.1 Gemmatimonadales bacterium | reverse complement strand
AGAGCCGGCCTTCCGACTACCGCTCGGGCCACCGCTACTCTCTGCTGCTGGCCTCCCGACAACTTGCTGGGCCTCCGGTCCTCCAGTCCTCCTATCCCGATCCGCTTGAACACGTCCGAGACTAGGCGGCGGCGTTCCGACTCGGGCACTCCCTGGAGGAGCAGCGTGAACTCTGCGTTTTCGCCCGCGGTCAAGACCGGCAGCAGGTTGAATGCTTGAAACACGAAGCCAATCCGCTCTAGCCTCAGTCTGGCCAACTCGCGCTCGGACATGTGGGTGACCTCGCGATCAGCAATCCATACGCGTCCGCTCGTGGGGTGTGTCAGGCCCCCAACCAAGTTGAGCAGTGTCGTCTTGCCGGATCCCGAAGGGCCGGCGAGCACGACAAACTCACCCGCCTCGATCTCGAGCGTGACGTCCCTGACGGCTTCCACCGCTAAGCCGTCCGTTTCGTATACTTTGCATACGGTTTCGGTGCGAACGGAGACAGCGTCTTTGTTGCTCATGCTTCGAACTTCATCGATTCAGCGATGTCGATTTTCGCGGCGCGCAGGGCCGGGTAGAATGACGACAGAATGCCGATGAGCACGACGAACGCCACGCTCTTTACGATCAGAGATGGTGTAAACTGCGGAACAATCACCGGGTTGATCACAACCCCCGCAGCGGTGAATTCGCTGTCGAACATGAAAGAAAAATCAAGGCCGTTTCTGAAGAACAGTAGAGTAAAGCTGATACCTATAACCATTCCGAGTACGCCACTGGCGACAGTGAGGACGAGACCTTCCAGGAACACAATGGATCCCGTCTCGAGTTTCGTCAGGCCCAAAGCGCGCACTACGCCGAACTCTCGGACACGGTTCAGGACGGACATCAGGACGGTGTTTACTATGGCAAGCGCCACAATCGCCAGTAGGATTCCGTGGAATACTAAGTCGCCGTAATCGTCGATGCGCACTGCGCCATCCAATTCGGGCATTGCTTGCCTCCAGCCGAGGACAGCGACGTTCGGCAAGTTGCTGAGTCTGTCACGCAGAGATGTCACGACAGTCTCTACTTCTCTGCTGGACTCCAGTAGCACGGCGAGAGTTGTAAGAGCGCCTTCCGTCCCCAGCCACTCCTGGGCGGTGGATAGAGGAATGTGAACAAGCCCCTCATCCGCCGCAGGGATGCCCGTGCGAAAGATCCCAGCAACGCGAACCAACTGACCGGCAATCTCTCCCTCTGCGTCCTGAGCTGTCAGTACCAGTCGCGAGCCGATCCGGAGCTTCAGGCGCTCGGCCAGCCTCGATCCGACGTATGCATGAAGACGATCTCCCGATTCGAGATATCTGCCCTCCGTGAGCTTATCGGCCAGCATTGAAAACTCTCGCTCGAGATCGGGGTCCACGCCGATTATTGTGGCTGGAATGGCCGCGGCGGGTGAGTTTGCGAGTCCTAGAACGGCGAGCCTCGGCGCTGTCGAAACGACGTGCCGAGAAACCGTGGTGTCATTGAGTGCTTCCCACGCTCGTGCCAGCTCCACCGCCGGAACGCGGTGCTCGAGTGTGTTGTGCGCCTGGAATTCGGGATCTTGAATTGTGACGTGGCCGCTGCCCAACCGAACTCCGGCGTCGATCCAGTCCTCGTGTGCTCCTTCGCCCAACGACCGAGAGAACATCAAGAGCGCCAGGCCGATCACCATTGCCGCGGCGGTGAGCATACTGCGGCGCGCCTGGCGACGAACGTTCCGCAACGCAAGCCTGAGCAGGAGAGTGAGACGCGTTGTCATCTGTCGGCGAGGGTAGTTGCAGGTGAGACATTTGCGGCGCGAATTGCTGGGTACAGCGCGGAGACGAGTGCTGTCATGAAGAGTGCGACGGCGGAGCCCAGCATCGTGCCCCATGGGTATTCAGCTCGAAACACTGGATTAACGAATGTGCCCACCATGGAGAACCCACCGAAGATTGAAGTGAGGTCCAGTGGCGAGTAGTGTAGCCAGATGAGGGTCGGGACGGTCACGGCCACCGCACCCGCTAGGCTTACCAACCCCAGCGACACTGCCTCGGCGACAACTGAGCGAACGATCCCGGACGGTGCGGCTCCCAGGGCAAGTAAGAGTGCAAACTCGTGGCGCCTTTCGAACGTGGCCATGATCATGGTGTTGGCGACCCCGAACACAGCCATTGAAAACACGATTACTATCAGTATCCACTGCGAGCCGGCGGCCAGTTTGGCGTAGTCAACAAGCTCGGGACGAAGTGAGGTCCACGGCTCCACGCTCACGGAGATACTTACTTCCCGAAGTGACTCCTCCAATCGCGCGGCGGTGGGCGGGGCATCCCATGGGTCATCGATGTGAGCAACCACCTCGTGTATCCGTCCGGGCGCTAGCGCCAGCATCACCTGCAAGTCATCGATCGCCATTAAGACATAGGACCCGTCGATTTCCGGAATACCTGAATTGAATTGGCCTACGATGGTAAACAGGTCATTGCCCAGAGAGCCGTCCGCCGCAGGCGCGACCAATACCAGTTCACTGCCCAACGAAACATTGAGCCTGCGCATCAGCTCTGCACCAGCCACAACTTCGTAGGCTCCGGCGCGCGGGAGTCGCCCCGAGCTGACATTCGCGATCCTTGAAACGAGTGGTTCGCGCTCTGGGTCTATCCCGAGCAGGATGGCGGGGAACGTGGACGTACCCGAACTGGCCAGTCCTCCGCCGAACACCCTGGGCGCGGCGGCGATTATCGCGGGATCTTCTTCAATTTCCGATATCAGAGCTGCAACATCGCCTTCGGCCTCACCCATCGTGGCGTAGATGCTGCGGTCGGACAAGTAGTCGGGGGAGTGCACCTGGATCTGTCCCATTACGAGTCCGGTGCCGTTGTTGATCATGTCGGCGATCATTCCTTCAAACAGACCCACCATCACGACAACGGCGAAGTATCCGAAAGCCAGAGCGCTGGCGGTCAACAGCGTGCGACGGCGGTTGCGTCCCAGGTTACGCCAGCCGATCCTCCACCACGGCGACTGACGTGTTCCTATTGTGCGCTCCTGAGCCGCCTGAGTGAAAAGAAGTTTTCGTCCACGTCTACGTCGAACTCGAGGTCGGTATACCGAATCGTCGTGCTCTCCTCTGGTTTGTCAGCCGGCTGCATCGTCATGACCGCAGGAACCAGGCGACCGCCCATGACCCTGAAATCGGAGAACGTCACACTGCGGGCGAGTTCTCCGTCTTCGTCGTAGTATCTAGCCCACTCGGGCATTAGGTCGTCCTTGCGGACCTGCTCAACAATCCGTCCCCAGATGACGGCCGCCTCAGGCTTCGGGGTAAGCACAAACTCCCATACTTCAGTACCGTCCCTGTCTCCTTCGAAACCGATCTCGATGTCGTAGTCATCTATTATCCTGCTCTCCTTCACCAGGTCATCATTGGTGAAGTGTGAACCCATCCACGCTCCCCCCATCAAGGATGGCGGCAGTTTTATTGTGCGATCCACGCGGGGCAGATAGTTCCAGATGTCATTGCCGGCTTTCAGAGTTGCGGTGCCGGCATCTCGGTTGGGGGCCAGTATCCGTATGAGTGAATACTCAGTGCCCAGCGACCAAGCACGCATCTCGAGCGTACGATCCCAGTGTTCGGTAACGATCTCCATGCGGAAAGCGCCCCGGCTCGATCGGCCCCTCAGGAGTTGGTCCACGCGGTCCACGATCTCGCGCGCGGACTGAGCTGCTCCGGCGGGAGCGATCATGATGCTGAGAGTTGTCAGTATAATCAGTGTTCTAAGGTTCATCGTGATTTGGAGTTTGAATGCAGCTCTGAAGATACCTTGATTGTAGGGTCGGGTGAAATTATTAGGTTGCCGTGGAGGAGGCGGATGCAGGTACGCTCAGAGAGTGGAGTACTTGCGGCGGGCATCCACGCGGGCTTCCCAGCCAGTATCAAGGGTCGGTGAGCCGCCGTGTCAGCTGCGTAGTTTCTCGGTGTACTGTTCTAGCAGTGCGGTGATGCCATCAGCCTCACCTATGATTGTGAGACGGTCCCCAGCCTCGAGCCTGGTCCGCCCTCGTGGGACGATGATGTTGCCGCTTCGTCTGATCAGGGCAACGAGACTACCCTCGGGCATGTCAATGTCTTGGAGGGCTCGTCCGATCAGTTGCTCGGACTTGGTATTCTTCGCCAACACGATATTGAGGAAACGGTCGTCGCGTAGCAGTGTCTCCTTGAGGTCCTGTTCGTCTTCATCCGCTAGCCAATCCTCCATGAAGCCGTCGTCCTCGACCCTCGCAGCGAGCTGTGCGAGGATGCGCAGGTGCTGTCCCGGGTCCGCCT
>JAZFQE010000068.1:0-8419 GCA_036444955.1 Gemmatimonadales bacterium | reverse complement strand
AGTGAGATTGCGGGGACGTCATACATGTGGCTGTACGCCGATATATAGTACTCAGATGCGAGCTTGCTTACTCCGTACGGTGATAGCGGAACCTTGCTTGCATCCTCCTTGTAAGGAGGGCTACCGCTCTCACCATATACGACGCCTCCGGAAGAGGCGAATACTACCTGCTCGATGGCCCCGTGCCGAGCACCCTCCAGAAGATTGAGCAAGCCGATGAGATTGGTGCGCGCGTCCAGCTGCGGATCGCTAACAGACACCCTGACGTCCGTCTGGGCTGCGTGGTGGTTTAGCACAGAGAACTTGCCCGATGCAACAATGGCCCGTGCTTCCTCAGAGCAGATGTCACAGATTACCAACTCTGCTCCATCCGGTACGTATCTCTTCTTCCCACTGGAGAGGTCGTCGATAACCGTGACTTCGTATCCCGTTGCGAGATACGCCTCAGCAACGTGCGATCCGATGAAGCCCGCACCGCCGGTGACAAGCACCCTTGTCACGCCGGTCAACGCACGCTTGCCTCAAGCTTATTCAATTTTCAACGCAGAAGTTGATTTGGTGGGATCGGTAAAACGGAATTACAAGCAGTCGAAAACGTACGACGTCGTCGGCCCACTACTACGTGGGCATCTTCCTAATCAACCGAACGGTCGCCCCCGGAACTACGCCCGTCCTGTAGAGCTGCATCAGCATCCCTGACGAAGAGCGCTCGCGCACATGGACAATCCTCAGTATGGCAATCCTCTCTTGTGGCGCGTCGGGGAGCGGGTCAACCGTTGCCGGCTTCACAATTTCGAAGATATCGCCCGGAACCACTCCGTCGGCCCTCCCGAAATCTACGAAAACGATATTCTGTTGGCCCGGGACCGGATGCCGGTCCCGGACTCGAATAACGGAGCCTGTTATTCCGCCTTCTACGGGTAATGGGGATACGTTACCCGGGTCGGTGAAGGCCTCAAGCGGCAGAGAGCTCTGGTGGGACAGGACGACACCGAACTGCGTCAGGACCTGTGCCAACACCCGCCGGCCCGACACCGTAGTCACGCGAACGATCCCCGTGGGCACCACGACATTTCCCCAGCCGGATATCACACCCCGAACTGACGCAACAAGCAGGAAGTCGCCAACCTGATACAGCGCGGATTCGGGAGCACGGATTTCTATCTGCTCAAAGATCGTAGCTGACGAGGCAGTGGACATCCGATCGCTCGCCCTAGAGCCAGCGGCCCCAAGCACGTCTCCCCACGGGAGCTCCTCGCCTTCGGTAAGGAAACCCGCGGCATAGAACTCGACACGCCGGACTGGCCGGTCAAAGTCAGTCCGGGCTCCGCCCATCGTGATACCCGGCCGCGTAACACTCGCGCCGCGCCTGAATATTATAGTTTCGGCGATCGGCGGTGGCTCACGCTCCTCGATCTCCTGGCCTTCCAGTTCCTGGGCTGCAAGCTCCCCGCCGAAAGCCTCAGCTTCCGCATCAGCCGAATCAACCGGTACCAGCACGGCAGCTTCGACTGTTGCCTGCTGGGGAACCAAGTGCAGTTCTTCTCCCGGGAAAATCCAGTGTGGATCTTCCACCACCAGGGTGTTGAGCCGGTAGATCTCGGGCCACAGGTACGGGTCGTCTAAGTAAAACGTAGAGAGCCCCCAAAGCGTCTCACCCTCTTGCACAACATGCACGTCAGGGAGCTCGCCCGCCCCTTCTTCCTGGGCCCAGAGTGCGCTGGTCCCAAGGCCCAAGGCAATCAGCAGGGCGACAGATTTCTTAGAACGGAAGATCATCGTCCTCCTCGTCGAGAGCCTCAGGAAACTTGTCGTACGATTCCCCCTTCGGCTCCGCCACCGCGGCTTGAACGGGGCTAGCTTCCGGCACTGCATCGAGATCCGCTGCTCCGCTGCGGGAGCCAAGCATAATAAACTCCCGCGCTGTAATCTCGGTGGTGTAGCGAGTGTTGCCCTCCCGATCTTCCCATGACCGGTATTCGACGCGGCCCTCGACGTACACGCGGTCACCCTTCGAAAGGTATTTCTCTGCCAGGTCCGCGAGCTGCGAACCTTTGTTGTTCCACAGAATCACCCTATGCCACTCGGTCTTCTCTTGGCGCTCGCCACCGGAACTGTTCCACTGTCGGCTCGTGGCCAGCGACAGGGTTGCCACCCGGTTTCCATTGGATGTGCTGCGCACCTCGGGGTCCGTTCCGAGGTTGCCGATCAGCATGATTTTATTGAGACTCCGGCTCACAACGACCTCCTGCCTAACGCGGGGTAAAAACCCGGACGGCGCGAAAACTATAGGTCCTTTAAGTCCTTTTGTCAACCAAAGATACGCGTTTCTAACCAGATCTACGCAGGGGTTCGGAATACCCTATTTTCTCGCTCCATCAGGACCGCATCGCCCCTCGTGGTGCCATGAGTCCACGCGGAATCGAGGAGGGCGCTACCTATTTCTTTCGCGAACCCAGCGGACTGGGAAGCGGTCTTCCCTGGGCCTGCTCCCAACGAACTTGAGCTTCGGCCAGCCTCCCGTAGGTAGGCTCAAAACACGTGGGGTCCGCCACCACAGAAATACCGCCGGAGACCCCGGTCAACTTGATAAGGGACTCCGCCAGTGAAAGTCGGTCTGCCGAATGGACGGGCGGTCGCCCGGTCCACGCTTCAATCTGCTCAGCAAACGCAGCGGCACCGTCACCCGTCACCAGCGTGGGCACGACACCGGTCGCCTGAAGTTCTTCAATGCTTGTCAACTTCGGAGGAAGTAGCGTCGTGACCCCTTTCTCGGTGAACTCATAGACGGCCGCAAAAACTTCTCCTCGCAGCGCGTCGTACAGTGCCGCTATCGTCTCGCCTCGCTGCTGCGCCACGCGGAAGGCAACGGCCATGAGCGACGGCGCCGTCCAAAGCTGAATACCTGGGTGCTGCCGAATCATGCCGATTGCCGTCGCAAAACCTACCCTGATGCCGGTGAAGCTACCGGGACCATTCGCCACCAGGACGCAGGAAAGTTCACCGACGTCGCAGCCTCCCCGTTCCAGGACTTGCGCAATTACCGGCATTAAAGAAGCTGCGGGCTTCGGCTCCCGGATCTCTACGCTGGCCTTCAGCTGAGTTGCGGACCCAAGCGCAACGCTACTCGCTCCAGCTACAGTATCGATCGCGAGTACTACTCCCAAAATGACACCTCGATCAGCCGTGCGTCGGGATCACCGATGTGTTCGAAGTGAACCACAGCCGTCGGCTTGGGCACGTGGGCCCCGCCCTTTTCAGGCCACTCGATCAGCAAGGCCCGCCCACGCGCCGCAAGCGTGCTGAGATCCATGTCGCGTGCTTCCTCCGGAGCCTTCAGCCGGTAGCAATCCGCGTGAAAAATCACGCCCTCAGGCGAGTCGTACGAATGTACCAGTGAGAACGAAGGACTCCCGGCGCCCGACGCGCCGACGGACTCGGCGAGCTTGGTTACAAACGTTGTCTTTCCGGTGCCGAGTTCGCCCTGCAGCCACACCACGCCACCTGGGGGCAGACGATCCCAAAGTGTGCTTACCTCTTTGTCGAGGTCGCGCAGCGAGACCGGCCTCTTCACAACTCCCTAACTAGGACGCGATCCCACGCCTTCGGCGCTGCCAACCCCCCGCGGACGTCGCCTGACCGGATCTCGCTCTGCCTTGAGCTCGAAAATCTGGTCGCGCAACTGGGCGGCTATCTCAAAGTCCAGTTCCGCTGCGGCCTCCCTCATTTGCTGTTCCAAAATCCCAATCAGTTCGTCTCGAGTTAGGTTTTTTTGCCTATCATCCTTCGTGGCCGCGGGCGCATATTCGGTTCTAGCATCCGCGACCCTGGTAACGAACCTTACCTCTTCTACCGACTTCCTGATCGAGCGAGGTGTGATTCCGTGGCGGGCATTGTGCTCCCGCTGAAGCTCGCGCCTCCTATCCATCTCGTCGAGCGCCCGCTGCATCGACCCAGTAATCTTGTCTGCGTAAAGAATCGCTTTGCCAGCTTCATGGCGCGCCGCCCGCCCCACCGTCTGGATCAGTGATCGGTCCGACCTGAGGAATCCCTCCTGGTCAGCATCGAGAATAGCCACCAGCGAGACCTCAGGGAGGTCGAGACCCTCGCGCAGCAGATTGATGCCGACTAGCACGTCGAACTCGCCCAACCGGAGGCCTCGGACGATCTCCATGCGCTCGATTGCATCGATGTCGGAATGCATGTAGCGAACCCGCACACCACACTGCTGCAGAAAATCGGTAAGATCTTCCGCCATCCGCTTCGTGAGAGTCGTCACTAGGACGCGCTCTCCCCGCTCCTCACGTTCCCTGATGCTGGACAACAGGTCATCTACCTGATGCTGGACCGGGCGAACCTCCACCTCCGGGTCCACCAACCCTGTAGGCCGTATGATCTGTTCGGCAACAACTCCCTGGGAATACTCCAATTCCTGGTCCCCCGGAGTAGCAGACACAAAGATAATTCGCGGCGTAAGTGAAACAAACTCACCGAAACTGAGCGGACGATTATCCAGAGCAGATGGCAGCCTGAAACCGTATTCCACGAGGGTGGTCTTCCGTGATCGGTCACCCTTATACATGCCGCGAATCTGCGGCACAGCCACGTGAGATTCGTCGATTACCGTAAGAAAGTCGTCTGGAAAATAGTCCAAGAGGCACCACGGACGTTCACCAGGTTGCCTTCCCGAGATGTGCCGACTGTAGTTCTCCACGCCAGCGCACGTTCCTATCTCCAGCAGCATGTCTAAGTCGAAGTTCGTGCGCATCTCCAACCTCTGGGCTTCGAGCAACTTTCCCGACGACCGCAACTCGCGCAGTCGTGCTGCGAGTTCCTCCTTTATCGCTCCAATAGCCCGGTCAATCTTGGACCGCTCAACGACAAAGTGCTTGGCGGGATAGACTGCACATTGCTGTAGCTCCGTAATCAGTCGACCGGTTAACGGGTCGATCTTAGAAATGCGTTCAATCGTGTCCCCCCAAAACTCAATTCGAACCGCTTGTTCCTCGTAGGGCGGCAGTATCTCGAGCGTGTCACCCCGAACTCTGAATTTGCCCGCTGCCAGATCGTAATCGTTTCGCGAATATTGAATACCGACGAGAGCTTGCAAGACGCTGTCTCGACTTCGCTCCTCATCAACTGACAGAGTCACCATCAACCGCCGGTAATCGGTAGGATCGCCGAGGCCGTAGATGGCGCTCACAGTTGCAACTACTATCACGTCCTGACGTTCGATGAGGCTCGATGTTGCTCGGAGGCGAAGCGATTCTATGTCGGAATTGATCGAAGCATCTTTCTCTATGTAGGTGTCGGTGGCCGGGACATACGCTTCGGGCTGATAGTAGTCGTAGTACGATATGAAGTACTCGACAGCGTTAGTCGGAAAATACGACTTCAGCTCTCCATACAACTGTGCTGCCAACGTTTTGTTGTGCGAAAGCACAAGGGTGGGCCTGCCGTACCGCGCGAGAACGTTGGCGATCGTGACCGTTTTCCCAGACCCCGTTACGCCCAGTAGGGTTTGATAGGCTCGATCACGCCGCAAACCATCCTCCAGCTCCGCGATTGCGCGCGGTTGATCCCCGGCAGGTTCGAACGGAGTCTTTAGTGAGAAGCCGTCCGGCTTTGGAGCGTCGGCCAGCGCAGGGGCTACGTCCAAGATATGCTAGGTGCGGAGGGAGCGATCCCGGCGTTCAACCCTGACCGTACCTTTAACGCGCCGCATCGCATTGAGGACTTTTTGCAAGTGGTTCTGATTTTCTACTTCAACCAGGATGGAGCCGAACATCGTTCCGTCTCCGGTTGAGAGTTGGGCGCTCGTAATATTAGTGCCGGTCTCCGAGATGGCGGACATTAGGTCGGCGTACAGACCGCGTCTGTCCTCCCCGGTAACACTCAGTTTAACCACGAAGACCTCACCCCCATCTGACTGCCAATCGATTTCCACGCGGCGCTCCGGATCGCTGGACATGACGAGCAGGTTGGGACAGTCTCTTCGATGGATCGAAATGCCGCGCCCCTTGGTGACGAAGCCAACCACCCTGTCACCCGGCACGGGCTGGCAGCACTGTGCATAGCGAACCATGATGCCGCCCATGCCCTGAATCTTCACGCCTCTCCCGAGGCGTAGTCGCTCTAGAACCCTGCCGAAAGCCGTGGGCTTCGGAACCTCCAGCTCCTCCGTCTTTCGCTCCG
Organism: Gemmatimonadales bacterium; assembly: GCA_036444955.1. Classification (GTDB taxonomy): domain Bacteria; phylum Gemmatimonadota; class Gemmatimonadetes; order Gemmatimonadales; family GWC2-71-9; genus B16T1B5. Next base: position 2,224 of record JAZFQE010000068.1, on the reverse strand, counting down.
GAAACAGGCTCTTCAGCACCTGGCCGACAGCTAGGTCACCCGAACCCACCGCCTGGTAGAGCGAGTCCTCGCTGCCAACGGAGAAGGCTTCCACCGCCTGCTGAACACCCTTGTGGTCAGGATTCGGCAAGCGCCTCCGCCGCAGCTCCCGGGCAAGCATTTCCCGGCCGAGCGCTATACTTGCTACGGCCTCCTGCTGCCTGATCCACTGTCTAATCTTGTGGCGCGCCCGGGCTGTACGGACGTGATCCAACCAGTCGCGGCTGGGACGTGGCTGGGAACCCGTGAGAATCTCAACCGTCTCCCCGTTCCTGAGCGTGCGGTGAAGCGGAGCTATCCTGCCGTCCACCTTCGCTCCCTTGCACCGTAGTCCGACCTCGGTATGTACAGCGAAGGCGAAATCGATGGGCGTGGCGTTTTGCGGCAGGCGTTTCACATCTCCCCGCGGGGTAAAGACGAAGATCTCGTCCTGGTAGAGGTCAATCTTGAGGAACTCGAGGAACTCACTCGGACTCAAGGAGTCCGCCTGCAGATCCAGCAGCTGGCGGAACCACGAGAATTGATCGTCGAGCTCGTCGGCCCGATCTTCTTTGTATAACCAGTGCGCCGCTATTCCGTATTCGGCAGTCCTGTGCATCTCCCGCGTCCGGATCTGGATTTCATAAAGTTGACTTCCCGGCCCGAATAGCGTGGTGTGAAGACTCTGGTACGCATTCGACTTGGGCGAAGCAACATAATCTTTGATTCGCTCTTGAACGTGCGTCCACCGGTTGTGAACGAGCCCCAACACGCTATAGCAGTCGGCCTTGGAATCCACCAGTACGCGAACAGCCATGAGGTCGTAGATCTTCTCAAAGGGCTTGCCTCGCTGCTTCATTTTCCGGTATATCGACCACAGGTGCTTGGCGCGCCCCGTCACTTCAACATTCTCGAGTCCGGCACGTTCCAACTCCTCACTGAGCGGCACCCGTAGCCTATCTATCAATTTTTCCCGCTCCATGCGAGTTGCCTGCACCTCCTCGGCTATTTCCTGGTAGTCATTCGGTTCCAAGACCTTGAATGCCAAGTCCTCCAACTCCGACTTCATTCCCGCCATTCCGAACCGATGGGCAAGCGGGGCGTATATCTCGCGAGTCTCGAGAGCGACACTGCTCTGCTTTTCGGCATCCAGGTGTTCAATTGTCCGCATGTTGTGGAGACGGTCGGCCAGCTTGACCATTATGACCCGTGCGTCTTTCGCGATGGACAGTAGAAACTTCCGGTAATTTTCTGCCTGTTGTTCTTCGCTAGAGCGGAAGGTGATCGAGGAAATCTTCGTGAGTCCATCCACGATGTCCCCGACCTCGTCGCCGAACTCCGCCCTGACCTCGTCAATCGACACATCCGAGTCCTCCACCACGTCATGGAGGAGGGCTGCCACGACCGATGTCGTATCGAGGAACTGTCTCAAGAGAATCTCGGCGACGGCCACCGAGTGGGAAATGAACGCCTCCCCAGAGAGGCGCTTCTGGCCTCGGTGAGCCTGCTCGCCGAATCGGAACGCGCGTTCGACCATGGCCCGGTCGACAACATCACCGCGCTCATCGAGCAGCTTTGATAGGTTTTCGTCAAGTGTTACTGCGGTACCTGTCACAGTAGACCAGCCTCGGCGAAGCTAAAGTATCGGTCGCCCCCAACTATTACGTGGTCATACACTGGAATGTCGAGAACTTTACCTGCTTCCACCAACTGCCGCGTGATCGCCCTGTCGTCAGCTGACGGGGTCGGATCTCCACTCGGGTGATTGTGCACCGCAATGAGGCCGGCAGCAGCCTCTGCGATGGCTGCCCGAAAGACCTCTCGAGGATGCACCAGTGAACTATTCAAAATTCCTCTCGTGACCAACAGCTCCCGGATAATTCGGTTCTGGCTATCGAGGGCCAACAAACGGAACTCCTCTACTACAAGATCGCGTACCCTAGGCGCGCACCGCTGGTACACGTCCGCCGGGGAGCGCACCTGCCTCCTCGCTTCCCACGTCTCGCAGTGCACCCGCTGGGCAAGCTCGAGGGCAGCAGATACTCGGGCAGCTTTGGCACGCCCAACACCCGCCACCTCTGAGAGGAATCCGGCGGGGCGGCGGGCCAGCTCCCGCAGCGAGCCGCCCACCTGTGCGATCAGCTCTTCGGCAACTTTCACAGCGTCCCGTCGTACGCTCCCCGTACCTAACACAATGGCAATCAAT
>JAZFQE010000067.1:0-2398 GCA_036444955.1 Gemmatimonadales bacterium | reverse complement strand
GTCTGAGTCCAGGTGTGGAGGATGGCAAAGAAGCCGATCTGGGCACCGAGCCGCTTCGGGTTGGCGGCGACCTCGGTGAGCGTGTCGGCCACGCTACGGAACAACAGGTTGTAGAGTGCGACCGGGTTGGCACGAATCAAGGTGTTGAGTTTGTGCGGCAACGTGAACACGACATGAAAGTAGGGGACGGGCAATAGATCCCGTTGGCGTGCGGTGAGCCAGCGTTTGCGGGCCTGAGCCTGACACTTGGGACAATGGCGATTGCGACAGGAGTTGTAGGACAGACCCCAGTCCTTGCCGCATCCGGTACAGGTGTCGATGTGGCCGCCCAGGGCCGCGGTCCGGCAGTGGGTGATCATCCACATCACTTTGAGTTGTTGGAAGCTGGCGTGATGCCACCGGCGAAACCCGGAAGCGGCGGCTCGGAAGACATCGGCCAGTTCCAGAGCCGGGCGCGTCATGATCGGGATTCCTTTCCCGTAAAGCGAACGAAGTCGGGCAAGGGGATCGCATCGGGAGAGTCCTCCAGGTGAGGGTTGGCCAGATGGACATAGAGCGTGGTGGTTTCCAGGTGAGTATGGCCAAGCAGGCGCTGAATCGTGGTCAGGTCGACACCCGCTTCGTGCCAGTGGGTAGCGCGGCTGTGGCGCAGGGTGTGGGGCGAGACCTTCTTGGTGATGCCGGCTTCACGGATCCCCGCGCGCAGCGTGGACCACACAGTTTTCGAGGTGATGGGCCGGTCGGTGTGGGTGTGATACCGGCCTCCAGGAAATAGATAGTCTGGAGGACACAGCCATCGCCAGTAGGCACGTAAGGTCGCCAACAACGGGGTATCGATCGGCAGGTCGCGGTCTCGTTGGCCTTTGCCGGTTCGTACATGGATCATCATCCGCGGGCTGTCGATGTCCGAGACCTTCAACTGGCAGAGCTCGCTGCGCCTGAGGGCGGTCGCATACAAGGTGCGGAGCAGCGTGTATTGGAACAGGTTTTGGGTCGCTTCCAGCAGACGGACCACTTCTTCCCGGCTCAGAACGGTGGGGAGCTGTTTGGGACGCTTGGGATTGACCAGGTTCAGTTCCGGCAGTGGGCGTCCGAGCGTCTTTCCATAGAAGAAACGCAGTGCGGAGATCTGACCGACCACGGTCTGGGGAGCGAGTTGCCGTTTCTGAATCAGGTGGAGGTGATACTGACGGATATTTTCGGCGCCGAGTTGATCCGGTGGCGTGTTGAAGTGGAGTGCGAATTCTTCTACCGCACCGATGTAGCTTCGGATAGTATTCTCTGAATAGTTGCGCCGCTGGAGTTCTTCCAGCATGCGCTCTCTTAAGTGGGTCATCGGATGGATTCTCCTTTTGACCCACTTTACGTTTGTGCTATTACCTCCAGTTCATTTACGCGCAGCGTCCGCGTGCCGGAGCCGACAGGCGGAGGCCGCTACCGTTCAAATCATCTTGTTGATGAGATGGACTCCTCTTTGGTGACTAATCGGCATCAAAGTGCCAAAGTCACTTTGAGCCTCGCATGGTGCGGGCTAAACACGAGTACGAACGTGTTAACAAAAAGGAGTCCGAGATGAACGATAGAACGATCGCAGTAGATTTGGCAAAGAATGTTTTCGAGATTGGGATTTCGGAGAGACCGGGGCATGTGGATGAGACGTGCCGTTTGAGCCGTGGGAAGTTCCTGAAGTTTTTCGTGGATCAGGAACCGACGCGAGTGGTGATGGAGGCCTGTGGGTCAGCGCACTACTGGGGGCGGGAGATCGAGAAGCTGGGACACGAAGTAAAGTTGATCTCACCCCAGTATGTGACGCCCTACGTGCAACGGAACAAGAACGACCGGACGGACGTGAAAGGGCTGTTCGAGGCGGATCGCAACAGCGAGATCTGTCCGGTTCCGATCAAGACAGTGGCCCAGCAGCAGCTGACGGGGTTGCACCGGCTGCGGTCGGGGTGGATGGAGACGCGCACGGCGCGAATCAACGCGCTTCGGGGATTGCTCAGAGAGTTTGGTTTCATTATCCCTGTGGGAGCGCATCATCTGGTTCCGTCAGTGATGGGGTTGGTCGAAGACGCGGATGTGGAGATTCCCAGCGTCCTGCGGGAGATGTTCTGCCAGGTCTGTGAAGAGATTCGTGAACTGGAAGCGCACATGGGATCGGTGGAAGAGGAACTTAAGGCGCTCGCCCGGCAGACGCCGGATGTAGAGCGTCTCGAGTCCATCCCGGGAATCGGTCTGTTAACCGCCACGGCGCTGGTGGGCTTTGTAGGAGACATTCAACGATTTCCCTCCGGCCGCCACTTTGCCAGCTATCTGGGATTGACACCCCGGGAACATTCCAGTGGGGAGCGACGGCGACTGGGACGGATCAACAAATGCGGCGATTCCTATCTCCGGA
>JAZFQE010000066.1:0-2289 GCA_036444955.1 Gemmatimonadales bacterium | reverse complement strand
TTGCGTCGTTTGATCTCCCCCAAGAAGGACATACTGGCTCCGGAACGCTCCTTGAGACGAATTCTACCTAGATGGGGCGGGAATCTCCCCAAAATGGTTAGAAATATGCGTCGCGCTGCATATTAACTGTTAACCAACGGCTGCTTTCGGCCATAAGCGGACATTCAGCGCGTGCCTACACGATCTCCAAGACGAGGAGAATCACGCTACCCACGACCGCGGCCTTGTCTCCGTTCGTTCCCTATCGATTTTTTCAAGATACTAAGGCAGCCGAGGGCCAGCTGCCCAAGGATCTGCCTGCAGTTCGCCTTCAGTGATGAAGCCATCACCGTTTGTGTCCCACAGACCGAAGCGTCCCTGCATCTGAGCGGGTGCTTCGTCCGGGCTAATTCGCCCATCCCCGTCGGTATCAAATCTATCAAGGTCTGGCCGGCGCCCGGCACCGCCCTCACCTCGCGGGCCGCCGCCACGACCGACGCCAAGGATGGGTCCGTCGGCGGAAGTCTGGATGCTCGAACCGTGACTTTCATCGCGTACGAGAGTGATCCGATAGCTCTGGCTAACTGGGACGCAGAAGGTCAGCGCATCGTCACAAGCGTAGTAGAAAACATCCAAGTCCAACGGCTGATCCAGGTTCTGGGCCGTCACGTGCACCAGGAACTCACGTGGGTCGGCGTCCGCCGGTTCCTCAACCTCAGGACCCACTCCGCTGGCGGGGGTCACGGTCACATCCGGTGGTGCCTTGAGCTGAAACTCGACCGGTCCAGCCTCGTTGTTCCAGTGCACCCCGTACAACGGATCCAGGTGAAAACCGAGGTACATCGTGCCTTCGCCTTCGGCAAGTAGTCCGGGATCCCCTTCCGCTCGAATCTTCACGTAAAACGGAACATCGGTGCTCTCGACCACGGCGTCGACCTCGATCGGCCACCATAGACCCGCCGGTCTCACCAGGCGAGGCACAATACCTTTGGCCACCGTCGGAGCGGGCGGCTGGGCTGGGAGATTGAGATCTGCGACCCTCGTAGGATTCTCCACCGGCCCGACCAGCCGGGCCAGGTCGTGGCGCAGCTCCTCGGGATCGCTCCATAAACGACGTGCGACGACGAAGCCCTCAGGATCGACCACCAGCTCGCTATTCGCCGTTTTGCCCATCGCGTCGTGAAACACATTGTCCATCGTGTCAGCTAGCCAGTTAACTGACGTGCCCAACACCCTTTTTGCTTCCGCCACATGCATCAGCCGCTCCTCCATCGTGACCGGGCTGACATAGTTGTTGTACTCAGGGTGCGCCAGAGGCTTGTAGATATAGTAGAACACCACGCCCTTGGGCGCGTAATCTCTTTCGACCGTCTCCAAACTGGGAACGTTAGCTAGAAAAGGGGGTCACGTGAGGCAGCCGAGGGTTATTACGGTGTAATGACCTTGGGTCAGCTCTCTCAGTCCAACCGGATTACCTTGGTCATCAACGATCTCAACATCGGGAATCAGTTCACCGATCTGCGGAACTGCACCATATCGGCTCTCCGCAGTCGTTGCTTGGGAGAGTGCTAGATTCGGTTGGAACATCGCGGCGCCGACCAGGAACAGCAAAACAGGGCGACATCTCATGTTGAACTCCGCTGACAACGGGCAACCCACCGGTTGCCGGATGTCGTGACGTTTGCCGCAAGTCTAGCAGTGCTTCGCTTCCATCATGTTGCAGTTGTGTAAAGTTTTCTGAAGCCCTGGTCTGCGTGCCCTTCGAGCAGTCGCCAATGTCCGCTTTCGGCCAGAAGCAGACATTCAACTAGATCCCAATGCGTACATTCTGAACGGCTGCTTTCGGGAAAGCAGACATTCAACTCAGTCTTCATTGACGTTGTTGATCATACTCATTGCGTAAGGACTCCAATCGCTCCCTGGCGCGAGCAATACCTGGATTTTGCTCTACGAACTTGCTGACAATTTCAATGGCGGCTGGGTAATCCCCGACATCTATGTAAGCTTGGATAAGCGCCTGCCGAGCACGAGCCGATGATGGGTATAGTTCAGCCCAAAATATGATCACAGGCATCACTTCCTCGGTGAGACCCCACGTGCGGCTCAAACTCGAAGCGAGCCGCGCCAGGTATTCCTCTTCCAAGAAAATGTGATCGGGCTGCGTCTCCCGCAGTGCGCGGACTTCATCGATAGCCTGATCGGCGTGGCCGGCAACGACCGCCTGCACGAATTCCTCGTAGGTAATGGAAGCGGGCACCGCGGCTCGATGCTCCTGCGTCGTGATTAAACCTGGGTTGGACTCCCTAAGAT
>JAZFQE010000065.1:0-4019 GCA_036444955.1 Gemmatimonadales bacterium | reverse complement strand
AGCGTCTTCCAAACTGCTCCACCCCATCCCGCGTCGAACGCTCGCATGACCTGCTCGCCGCTGTTGGTTGGCGGAGCGGACGCGAGCCAGAACGGGTTGGGGCTTTTGATTCCCGCAAAGTCAACTGAGAGATCAGGCATTTTTCCCTCCGCCCTCCGATCCCATGAGCATGGCGTCAATTGCGGTCGCCGCCAGCTGGCCCTCGGCCACAGCGTTCACGACCTCTTTGCCTCCGTTGCACGCGTCACCACCTGCGAAGACCCGGGGGTTACCGGTGACTCCGGTTGCCTCGTCAGCGATGATGTGTCCCCGGCCATCACATTCGACGCCCTGAAACGTGTTCACTAGTTCCATCAACCTGGCCTGACCTATTGCGATGACTACGAGATCCGCTGGGATCTCATCCAACTCGTGATCCGTCGGTTTGCCATTGCGAGCGCGAACGAGCGAGAGCGAGCTGACAGTACCGTTTTGGCTGACGATCTCTTTGACAATCGCATTCGGCACTAGAACAACCCCCTCTTTCTTCGCCTGCATCCATTCGTGCTTGTAGCCGCGCATCTCTGCTTCACTGCGCCGGTAGACCAACCGCACATGCTCCACGCCGAGCTGAGCTAATTCACGAGCCGCGTCGAGCGCTGTGTTGCCGCCACCGAGAACCGCAGCATGTCGTACCGAATCCAGTGACAAGTTTGGATCGGTTTTCATGCGTCGAATCCACTCCACCGCGCCTACCACACCGCCTGTGTCCCGTCCGAGTGCATCGACATTAGAGTCTGCGCCCAGACCCAGACCCAGAAATACTGCGTCATGTTTTTCAAGCAGCTGGTCAGCGGAGATATCTCTGCCTACCTCTACTCCGGTCTCGATCTTCACCCCCAGCGACGCGATGAACTCCACTTCATGGAGGACCTCGTCAGCGGGCATCTTGTACGGCGCGACGCCGGTGGTATTGAGTCCGCCGGGAAGCGTACCCTTCTCGTATATCACCGCCTCATGGCCCAGGAGGGCCAGTCTTCCCGCGCAGGCGAGCGAAGCGGGGCCCGCACCTACCAGACCGACACTCTTGCCCGTCGCGGGTTTGCTCTCGAATTGGACGAAGCGGGTGCCGTTTTCCGTTGCGTAACGCTGGAGCCTCCCGATGGCGATGGGAGTGCGTCCCCAGGTTGTATACACGCAGTCACCTTCGCATAATACTTCAACAGGACAGACGCGGGCACAGCTTTCCCCGAGGAGATTCGCTGACAAAATCGTCTTGGCTGATCCTCGAACGTTGTCGCTGGCGATTTTCTTAATGAATGTTGGTATATCGATTGATGTCGGACACGCGCGTATGCAGGGTGCGTCAAAGCAGTAGAGACAACGGTTTGCCTCCGCCAGTGCCTCTCCCAGATTGTAAGCTGGATACTTAGGCGGAAACCTGGTCTCGAGCCGGTTCCGTGGTAACGAGTATCCCGTTTCCGCCATACCTATGCCTTGGCCATAGCCTCAAACGAGTCTGCAAAGGCTTTGATTGCCTCATCAACTTCGCCCGTGCCCACGGTGAGAGGCGGTGAGATGCGGATGACGTTGCCGTAGAGTCCACCCTTGCCGATCAGCAGACCGCGCTTCTTGGTCTCCTCAAATAGACGCAGGGTGGCCTTCGGATCCGGGGTGCGGTCTCCTTCCTTTTCATTCACCACCAGCTCTATCGCCTGCATCAGTCCTTTGCCCCGCACCTCGCCGATGCGGTCGGGAAACCTCGTTTTGAGTTCTTCCAGTCCCTCACGCAGTCTTTTTCCCATTACTTCGGCGTTGCTCGGGATGTCTTCATCCTCCATCAGCTGAAGTGTGGCGTTCGCGGCGGCGCACGACATCGGGTTCCCGCCGAACGTAGAGATGGTGAGCTTCTGGAACGCGTCGGCAATCTCTTCCGTCGCGATGGTAACGCCGAGCGGCATGCCGTTGGCCACTCCCTTAGCCATCGTCATGATCTCGGGCTCGACGTCCCAATGCTCTATGCCGAACATCTTGCTGCCGGTGCGGCCAAAGCCGGTCTGCACCTCGTCGCAGATAAATACTCCGCCGTAACGCCGCACAATATCCACAGCAATCTGGAAGTATTCCGGTGGCGGCGTGATGAATCCGCCCACTCCTTGAATCGGCTCGGCAATGAAGCCAGCTACCTCGCCCGATGTAGTTGTCTGTATCAGTTCCTCGATGTCTTGTGCACACTTCACTCCGCAGCTCGGGTACTCGAGTCCCAAGGGGCAGCGGTAACAATACGGCGAGAGCGCGTGCTTGATGCCGCTGACGGGTGATTGCACGGCTCTCCACGGTGCTTGGCCGGTCAACGATTGCGCAAGCATGCCGCGTCCGGCATATCCGTGGCGCAATGCGATGATCTCTTGTGCACCGGTGTAGATCTGCGCAAGGATCACGGCAGTTTCATCGGCACTGGTGCCGGATGCCGTGAAGATGCTCTTCTTCAGTTTGCCGGGTGTGATGTTGGCCAGACGCTCGGCCAGCTCTACTGCCGGTATCGTGGGATAGAGACTCGAGACGTGTCCGAGGCGGTCGATCTGTGACTTGAGCGGTTCGTTCACGCGAGGGTCACAGTGGCCGATCGAGATGGTCAGGATTCCCCCGAAGAAGTCGAGATAGGTTCGCCCTTCGACATCGGTTACGCGAAATCCGTCAGCACTTTCGAGAACGATGGGTTCTTCGTAGTAATTGGCGACGGCCGGTAGCAGATACTCGCGGTGTTTCCGCGTTATCTCCGCGGACTTCGTTTCAGTCCGAGCGCCTGTCATCGAAAGCTTCTCCTGAGGTAACGACCCGCGCCCTTCTCCACCTTGAGATCGCCGTCCTTGTATTGCACCCTGCCGTTGGCAACGACGGCCGAAGGCAAGCCCTTTACCTTGAACCCTTCGAAGATGCTGTAGTCCACATGGTGACGGTGCGTTTTCGCCGAGATCGTACCCGTGGCCTCGGGATCCCAGACCACGAGATCGGCATCCGCACCTATCGTGATTGATCCTTTACGCGGATAGAGTCCGAATATCTTGGCGGCGCGTGTCGATGTCATATCGACAAACTGATTGAGGTCTATGCGTCCCTCGAGAACGCCGTACGTGTAGAATAGTGACAGGCGGTTTTCGATGCCCGCCCCACCGTTTGGGATCTTACGAAAGTCGTCCTTCCCCATCTCCTTCTGACCCTTCTGATTGAAGGGACAGTGGTCGGTAGCCAGAACCTGGAGCACACCGGAGCGCAACGCCGCCCACACCGCCTCCTGATGTCCTTTCGGCCTGATCGGTGGGGACATCACGTATGCGGCGCCCTCGAAGTTGGGCTTCTCGTAAACCGAGTCGTCGAGCAAAAGGTATTGAGTGCATGTTTCTCCCCAAACCTCCTGTCCCCGGAGCCGGGCCTCGGATATGGCCTGAATCGACTCTTTACATGTCACGTGCACTACGTACAGCGGCACCCCGTTCATCCTCGCCAGGGTGGCGGCACGCGCCGTGGCCTCTCCCTCCACCGGCGGTGGTCGTGAGATGGCGTGATACTTCGGTTCCTTATGACACTCGGCGAAAAGCTTGTTCTGCAGCTCCACGATCATGTCGCCATGCTCGGCATGCACTGTGACCAAGGCACCGAGCTCAGCGCCTGTCTTCATAACGTTGATCAGCTCATCATCGTACACGCCGATCGCGCCGCGGTAGGCCATGAATGTTTTGAATGAAGGGATACCTTCTTCTGTGATACACCGCTTCATCCAGTCCGCGGTCCGATCCCCCCACCAAGTGACAGCCATGTGGAATGCGTAGTCCGCGACGGCCTTCTCGGCCCTCTCGTGCCAGTTCTTCAAACCCTCCATCATGTCTTCGTTGCGGTTGGGAATCACGAAGTCGATGATCGTCGTTGTGCCCCCCGCTACACCGGCAGCAGTTCCGGTTTCGAAGTCGTCTGCGGAAATCGTTCCCATGAAGCGAAGTTCCATGTGAACATGCGGATCGATGCCGCCGGGGAATACGTAC
>JAZFQE010000064.1:0-6012 GCA_036444955.1 Gemmatimonadales bacterium | reverse complement strand
TTATGTTCTCCGCTGCTAATCCCTTAACAATCATCAGACCGTGGGCTTGATGATAGAGATCCCAAGCTCCGAGGTGCGCATGCGGCTGACGTTCCACACGTGAGAACTCGGCACGGGCGAGTTCTGGTTCAATGCGTTTAGTGATCTCGCGAGCGATATCCGACTGTAGATCCAGGATGTCTTCGGCAGTCCTCTGATCAAAGTTCTGCCTCCATAGCGTTTCGCCGGAGTCGACATCCACGAGTTCGGTGGTGACCCTGAGGTGGTCACCGGCGCCTCGAATGCGTCCGGTTACGAGATAGCGTACTCCAAGAGAAAAGGCGACCTGAGCCATGTCATCCTGTTGTGCGTCGTACGTCTCTGCCGAATCACGGCTGACGACGAAAAAACCTGGCACGCGAGCGAGCAGGATCGTTACATCATCCGTGAAGCCGGCGCCGATGAAACGAACCGCCTCATCCCCGGATAGAGACCGAAATGGAAGGACGGCGATCGAAGGTTTTTCCGGCCGAGTCGGCGGCTCACGTACCGAACTCTTGGTCCGGTCACTAGGTGCTATGGTTTCTCCCGTGCGCAGGTATGCCGCATAGGCGTGGACATCTGACTCTTTCACCTGGCGCACACCGAGATCTACGTAGTCAATCAGTAGTGACTTCGAGACGGCTTCGTAGACGGTAGCCGAAACGCAAACTCCGCCTGGTTCGGATAGTTGTTCCACCCGCTGGGTGAGATTCACGCCGGGACCCCAGATTGTCCCGCGGTCCGCGATGACCTCGCCTAGGTTGATACCGATCCGAAGCTCCGGGCGAACATCATCGTCCAGGCGTGAAGGCTGCGCCTTGGCATCGAGCTGATACATCAGGGCCGCACCCAATCCGTCAGAGGGTTGCTCGAATCTGCCAAGAAGGGCGTCGCCGCGCTTTTCGCAAACCGAACCACCAAAGCGTCGAATACAGTCCTCAAGTCGATCAAAGCATTCAGTAACAAGTTGGTGCGTTAGATCCTCATCGCGCTCCATGAGCGCAGAGTAACCAGCAACGTCGGCATGTAAGATCACAGCGAGTTCGCGCTTGGTTCGCTCTGTCCCCACTATAATTTTTCTCCTGAGTCTTCGTCAGTGGTCGAATCGATCCAATCGGAGTGCTGGTGAGAATCCCAAAACTTGCCGTCAGCGAACCATGCCATCGCATCCTTACCCTTATCCTCATTTGCGCCTGAAACGAAGTGCACAACGGCCATAGCATCGGCATAGCTCATGGCGTACCCACCGTCAGAGGCTACAAGCTTGAACCTGAATCTCGACGGACCTCGCCTAGTGGTCGAGATTCCAGAGCATGGGGCCCCGTTCATGGTGAAGCCGTGAAAAACAAGGATCGTAGACATAGTCATCGGAGCGATATTAACCGGTGACTAATAGAGAGTCGAACCGCCAGTATTGGCCGCGAGCCGGCCTCGAATCCTAGCAAAACCGCCCTCTACCACCCAAAGAATTACGCCATACCAGTATTCGCACCATTCTCCGTCGCCCAATTGAAAATCCGCATATCCCGCCGGCATCGTCGCTACTAAACGAGCCCCCACCACTCATGGATCAGTAGGATGCTGCCCTTGGCCTGGCCCTGACGCTCAGCAAGCGCGGCCTTGACGGTCCTACCGTCGGCCAGCTTGGCCTCGACCTCTTGTAATCCCGCGGAAACTGCGGCGGCTAGGCGGGGATTGGCGAGGACGGTCGCGAGCGGGAGCGACGTTAATCCCTTGAGAAATCGACGGCGATCGGACATAGCTTCTCCTCCTGAATTTCGGCGGAATTATCGTGGAAATCCGAGGTATGACCCTACCAGAATTCTACCAGCAGATTTCCCGGAGACTAAGAGATCAGTTCGGGAGGGGAGTTCGCGGTGTCAGGCTAACGGGGCGAATGGTGACATTGTGTCGGGGTTCATTGACCCGGAAAACCTTTAGCGAGATTGGCCATCTGAATCAAGATGTCGCTTCTCAGCTACTGGTCTGCCAAGCATCGGGAATGAGCGGGGTACCGACCCAAAGTCTGGATAACAGATAACTTCGAGAAGATCGAAACGATTAGATACTCGGCAGTACAATCTTCTCACTCCAAAGTTTTGGGCAAGGGAGTGGCCAGAGGATATCGAGGAGGCAGTATGCACCGACAAATTCCTCTTTTGAGTCGCAGAAGATCGCCTTTCCGTTGCGCCAGGAAGAGACCGAGAAGCAGGTGGTGGAAGAGTACCGTAAGATGGGGATTTCGTATGTGAAGTCTTCATGACAGCGTAGGACAACCTAAACGGTGACAGCGCAGCCATTCGGTTGCGGGACAGTCCAGGCTCGGCGACAGGAGTTGCAATTTGGCCTCCACACGACTTTAATCTCTGAATGAGAACCATTCTCAGACCTGTGTTTGGCCATTTCCTGGACTGGCAGTACGGTAGTGCCCCACGTACGGTCAATATCGAGAGCACCAGCCACTGCAACGCCAAGTGTTTGACATGCCCGCACCCGTACCACGAGCGGGTGCAGGGGATTATGGACGACGACCTCTATCTCAAGGTGGTGGACGAATGCGTCGTCATGGGCGTCAAGAAAATTCATCTGCAGAACTTCGGCGAGCCACTCATCGACAGAAAGCTGCCCGAGAAAATCAATCTGGCGAAGGACCGGGGAATCGGTACCGTCAAGATAATCTCTAACGCCTCTGCGCTGACCGAAAAGAAATCCCGTCAGCTCATCGAGGCGGGTCTCGACGAGATAAAGATCAGTTTTGACGGTCTCTCGAAGGAAGTATTCGAAAAGGTCCGGGTCGGGCTCAAGTACGAGAAGATTGCCGCCAACCTCGAAGGACTGTTACGAATTCGCGGGGAGATGGGTCGGTCGAATCCGAAAGTTCAGCTCATGTTTGTCTCGATCAAGGAGAATGAATTCGAGGAGACAGGATTCGTCGATCGTTGGCGCGGAGTCGTCGATCGGGTGGACGTGACGAGAGCGCACAACTGGGGCGGGAGCGACCACGTTACCGGGACTTCCAAGCCGAAGAACCAGACCGGTTTCCAGTGCATGCGACTCTGGCAGACCTTCACCGTTCTCTGGGACGGCCGCGTCTCGATCTGCTGCGTGGACTACGAGGGCAGCGAGATCCTCGGAGACCTGCGCACGGAAACCATGAAGGAAATCTGGAATGGCGCGCGTCTCGCGCAGATTCGAGATTGGCACAATGGTGGCCAGTTCGAAAAGGTCCCCGTCTGCAGCAACTGCACGGCGCGTTGAGCCGGGGTACGTAGCACCCGATTGACCGCTTCCACGCCGTTATCACAGCGCCGGGAACCACCTCTCCAGAATCCAGTCTACGCAGCGTTGCGCCTCGTCGAGGGGAGTAGCAGGCGGCGCCAGCGCCCGGCCGCCGTCCCACGCGCAGAAGGAAGTAACCATCGCGTCGGCGATCAAAGTGCCGATGCCTTTCTCGAACCAGCGTGTCGCGCTAGGGTCGGGAGAATTCAGCCTGGGTACCGCCAGCAGGCCTGTTGCTGCACCCGCGGTAATTGCCTCGTGAATCATCGACACGCTGTCCTCGGTCACCCATACGGTAGCGGCGCTCTCGAGCCTCTTCGGTAGCCAGTCCACGTCGACGTCCTCCACCGGGAACGTGCGCAGATTCGGCATACCGAGTCTGTTTAGGTGCGCGAGGAACTCAGTCGGTGTTCGCCGCGACGAAGCCGCTAACCACTGCACACCCGCTGATCTTTCCAGCACCCGCCGGATCTGCGCGGCGAGTTCGTCGGCCGACCAGCCGTAGTACCGGTCCGGACCGCCGATTAGGATGAGCCCTTCGTCGGTTTTCTTCCCGGTGGTGCACCGGGCGCGATTTAGCGCGCCCCGGGTCACGATTACGTTCTCGGCGCCGGGGATTCGGTCGTGGTTCGGGCAGATCACCAAATCGAACCAGCGGGCGGGGAGACTCGGCGACATGACTACGACCGACCGACCGCCACGGGCGCGCCGGCCCGCAAGCAACGGAAAATGGGTTGAGTGACCTGCGCCTACCAAGAGGTCCGGATCCGGCCAGTGACGATACTTGCTGCCGTGGAGTAGTGTCCAGACTTCGCCGAATTGCGCCGCCCCACGCGGCACGCAGACGATGTACTGGCGCACGTCGGTGCGTCGTGCGAACGCCTCTACGAACCCGCTGGTCTGGTTTTCGTGACCGCGCAATCCATCATCGAATTTCCAGATGACCAGGGGTCTGCTGCCGTTCTGACCCGATGCATCAGTCACGAGGACGCATATACCAAACTATACAAGAGGCCGGCCGAGCAGTGATTCGAGAACTCTCAGGGGCGATCGCTCTTCTCTCGACATCCGCTCGACGGGAAGATAGTAGGTCTGTTCCAAGAGATGCTGGCCGGACAACGCCGCGTGGGACACCTGATCGGTGAAACATATCCAGGTGCTGCCGGGCGGAAACTCAATACGCGTCTGCTCAACGGACCGCTGATACTCCTCGTCGGCCTTCATCTTCATTTGCAGGCGCAGCATGTAATGATCGTACAGCGTCCTGTAACTTTTAGTTAGTTTGAGCAGGTGCATCACTGCGCGTTGGCCCGGGCAGGGCCTTTTAAGGTGGGGGGCGAATCGTTTCGCGACCTTGTCGAAAGGCTCGCCGACCCGCCACACGCGCGGGCGATCCCCCAGGTTCACATTAGTGAAGATCCTGAGAATTCGTTGGTTCCCCATCGGGCGCGAGGAGAATGAGTCGACATGCAAGAGGGCGTCGTTGCTGCCGACAGTGCGGGATTTGCGGCCCTCTATCTCGACAGGACGGAAACTCGTTCGGGCAGTAGTCAGCCGCTCGGCGTACTCGCCGAGAAGGGACGTAAACAGCTCCTCGCCGAAACGTGCGAAGCGGGCCATCATGGCGCCGAGCACGGCTAGCTCGGCATCGCTCGCCGAATGGCTGGACTTGAGACCGCGAACCGCATTCGTCATCGGATCCCAGCTCACATTCTTTGAGTTTAGACGCAGGAAACCCGGTTCGAAGAACGCGCGCTCCTCCTCCTTCGTGGGAAATCCGAGATCCGGGATATATACGACGGACCCCGATTCGAGCAACTCGATCAGCCGACCAGGTGCGTCCGGATCGCCGACCCAGCTGCCGTTACGAATGGTAGTGATCGAGTTCAGTGTCGCGGTCTTTTCTATGTTTCTTCATGGACTACAGTAGGCCAAGGTACCGACCGATTGCCAGCCTTTCTGCACTATTTTGCGACCCGCCGCGTCCGCCGTCCATGAGAACGATCGATGAGCTTCGGACCACGCCCGCGTTCGGCCCTATGACAGGCTGACTATCTCCCTGTTACAGGGGCTCCTTATTGGGCCTGAGGTCGACCGCGTGCGTCCAGGCGCCCGGGTCCTGCGGGTGCATTTGCGTGCATACATCCGCGATTGCCGCCGGAGTCAGCAACCCGTCTCTGCCTCGCGCCTCGCCCGACTTTGGCAATCCCTTGTCCACGTGGTCGTCAATGGAGGCGACGTCGATGATGATGTGCACTACGTCCGGCTCCGGAACTCGTACTCGCGGTCCGCCGATGCCTCGAGAGGATCATTGGGCGCGTCGGGTGCGGACCAGGAGGAGGGATCTCGAAATTCGCGCCGTAATTCTGGATTGGAGAATGAGTTCAAGAATTCGTGACCTATTGATATCGGAGAAACGTCATCCAATCCTGTAGACATGCCGTCTACCACCAGAAGGATTACCCCATACCAGTATCCGTACCAGGGTCCGCCACCCAATTGGAAAACCGCATATCCCGTGGCTATCACCGCTACTAAACGAGCCCCCACCACTCATGGACCAGTAGGATGCTGCCGGTGGCCTGTCCCTGCGGCACGGCCAAGGCGCCCTTGACGGTCCTTCCATCGGCGAGCTTGGCCTTAACCTCCTGCAATCCCGCGGAAACTGCGGCGGCCAGGCGGGGATTGGCGAGGACGGTCGCGAGAGGGATT
>JAZFQE010000063.1:0-2181 GCA_036444955.1 Gemmatimonadales bacterium | reverse complement strand
CGGAGCCGGTGGTGGAGCCCGAGCCCGAGCCGGTGGTGGAGCCCGAGCCGCGCGAGAAGGCCGAGAAGCCCAAGGTCGTGGCCAAGGCCATGGATGTGAACCACGAGGCGGATACGACGACGCCGTTCCGCCAGGCGCTGAATGTCATGAGCGAGGGTGTTGGCACTACCGACATATTCGAAGAGATCGAGAACGACACCATGAAGGTGGCGTTCAAGGGTTCGAGCTTCGTGCTCTCGGCGGGCTTCCTCACCTGGGCGTTGCGTGGGGCTTCACTGCTCGCGAGCGTGGCCGCCTCGCTGCCGGCGTGGCAGGGCTTTGACCCGCTGCCGGTGCTGGCGGCCAAGAAGCGAGACAAGAAGAAGGACGAAGACCGCGAGGACAATGGTGACGAGAAGATCGATGACGACTGGCAGGAGAAGCGCCTGCAGCGCCTCTTCAGCCCCATGGATTCTACCGGGAACGACTAGAGTCGTAGAGATAATCTGATGTCCAGAATCAATCCTCTGATACGAATAACGCTGGGTCTCGTGAGCGTGACCCTGATACTCGTGCTCGTGGGTGACTATGCGCTGGAGCTTACCCGCGATCAGTCCGGTGTCGATTTCCGGCAGCGGGAGAAGGTCGCCGAGACCTTGGCGCTGCAATTCTCGCCGTTGGCCGAGATTAATGACACGGAAACCATTGGCAAGACCATGGATGCGCTGGTCGAGCGCAATCGCGACGTATTGTCGGCAGCTTTGCGCGGTAGTGATGGAAAAATAGTTACTGCCACGGACGACCACAAAGAATACTGGAAAAGTCCCGGCGCCGGCGTAACGACGCTGACCCACGCTGACGTGCCGCTGATGGTGGACGGCAGTGAGTGGGGCACAGTGGAGGTGAGCTTCGCGCCAAAGCGGGACTCGTTCCTTCCGTTCCTGACAACGGATCCGTTGATTCGATTCATCCTGTTCATCACCGCGTCCGCGTGTTTCGGCTATTTCTTCTTCATGAAGAGAACCCTCACCCATCTCGATCCCACGGCTGTGATTCCCGACAAGGTCAAGGCGACGCTGGACCTTCTGGCGGAGGGCGTTGTCTTGACGGATACCAAGGACAATATCGTTCTCGCCAATCTCACCTTCGCGGACAAGCTCGGCGTCGAGCCCGGCGTATTGGTTGGCAAGTCTCTGTCGGCGCTCAGGTGGCGATCGCCTGGTTCCGACGACGCCATCAAGGAGCTACCCTGGGTCACGGCCATTAAAGAGGGCAAGGCGCAGACCGACTTTCCTCTGTCGCTCAAGCTGGACGACGACAAGGTGCTGGTGTTCGCTACCAACAGCTCACCGATTCTGGACAGCAATTTCAACATGCGCGGTGCCATGGCGACCTTTAACGACGAGTCTGCGTTGCAGGAAGCCAACGGCGTGCTTCTGGAAATGATGGACAAGCTGCGCAAGTCCCAGGACGAAGTGAACAAGCAGAACTCGGAGCTCAAGCGCCTCGCGACCCGCGATCCGATGACCAATTGTCTCAATCGCCGTGCGTTTTTCGAGCGCATGGAAAAGGCTTTCACGCTGGCGCAGAGTGAGAAGAAACCGCTCGGCTGTGTGATGGTGGATATCGATCACTTCAAAAAGATCAACGACGAGCATGGCCACGGAGTCGGCGACAAGGTTTTGAAGATGGTTGCCAAGCTGCTGGACTCCAAGTTCGGAAACAAGACCAGCATCTGTCGCTACGGCGGTGAGGAGTTCTGCGTGCTGTTGCCTGGTACTGCACTCGAGAAGGCTATCGAGATTGCCCAGGAGGTGCGTGCCACCATCGAGTCCTACGCGACCATGGGCATCGAAACCATGACGCCCATGATGGTTACCGCCAGCCTCGGGGTATCCGCCATCGACCAGGGCGCCACCTCGCCGGCGGTACTCGTCGACCAGGCGGATAAAGCGCTCTATCAGGCAAAGGAACAGGGAAGGAATCGCGTCGAGCAGTGGAGCCAGGCGCTTTCCGACAACCGCGCCGCCTGACCTCGCCGGCCCCTGAAGAGGGGTCTCAGAAGCTGTGAGAAGGCCCCTGCCAGGCGTTCGTTCAGGCAGGGTAGTTGGGGGTGCCCTCAGCTGAATATATCCCTCTAACTTCAATGCGTTAGCGTCGTAGGTCAAGCTGAGCGCAGCAGAAAGAAATGGGGACAGCTAG
>JAZFQE010000062.1:0-2185 GCA_036444955.1 Gemmatimonadales bacterium | reverse complement strand
CAGCGCCGTTCAAGGAAAGGGTCGAGCGGTGTCAGGAAGCTGTTACGAAGGCCAACGGTCGCACGGGAGCAGCCAGCCTTTACTTCCCGAATGTTACCGGGCCATTTTCCGGGCTCGAGGAACGCCTGGAGTTCGTGCGCGCGGCCGGGTGCAAGGGAGTATTGTTAAGCCCATTGTTGATGGGGTTCGATTCGGTGCGTTACGTCGCCGCGCTCTCAGGGCTGGCGGTGTTGGCTCATCCGGCACTAGCGGGATCATTTTTCCACGATGACGCCGGGATCGCTCCTGAAGTTTTGCTAGGGCAGATCTTTCGCCTTATTGGAAGTGACGGAGTGATCTACCCCAACGCCGGTGGGCGTTTCTCGTTTACCGAGATCGTCTGCGAAGCGATCAACGCCAAGCTGCGAGAACGGCTGGAACCGCTGCGCCGTTCCTTCCCGGTTCCGGCCGGCGGGATTGACGCCGCCAAGATTTCCACGTGGGTAGAGCGTTATGGCATGGACACTATTTTTCTCGTGGGAGGTAGCCTCTACGCACAGTCGGATCTGGAGAAGGCGAGCCGTGACCTTCTCGAAAAAGTGAGCAGAATCTGACATGAAGAACTCGTCAAGAGTGATAAAGTACGACAGTTTTCGCTGGAGCGGGGTTGCGATCGGCGAATACAAGGCGGACAGCTCCGACTTCAAAGGTGTTTCCCGTCAGACCCTCATAGGTGAGGGAGACGGAGAGACCGATCTCAACTTCATTACTCGGTATTTCGAGCTTGCACCCGGAGGATATTCCACTCTCGAAGAGCATCAGCATCCGCACTCCGTCGTGGTGCTCAGAGGGAGAGGGCAGGTTGTTCTGGGTGAGCGACGCTACGACATCGAGCCGTACGATTGTGTGTACATCTCGCCGGGTACGGTCCACCGGTTTGAAGCCTCGGACCAACAGCCACTAGGTTTTATCTGTATAGTGGATCGAATCAGGGATCGTCCGAAGCCGCTGAAGACGTGAGGATGCAGGTCCCCAAGGAGGGACTTCTAGAGCGGCTCCGTCAGGACCGACCGTTGGTAGCGATCGAGTTGCGCCCGCCCCGCAGCGATCTGTCCTCTACGGAAAGCATGGATACGTGGATTGACATGTACCACGCAATCCGGCGGCTGGGAGATCTTGATACAGTACTCTTCCTGACCGATCGCGCTGTGGGAAAGGCCGAGGAGGAAAACCTTCACCATCTGACCACCAACCTCGCCGGCGAATTCAGCCCTTCGCGGGTGGTTCCCTTTTTGACGTGCAAACATACGCTCGATTACTGCCTCATGTTCGCCACAAGGGCCGCTTCGCACGGTCTCGAGGCGTTGACGGTTCTAGGGGGTGATCGGTCGGTTGGGCCACCGCGCTGCGTAGAACACGCGTACCAACTGCGACAGCGTATTCGGCAGCGCGTCTCTTCGCTGCAGTTGGGAGGTTGGGCTGCCCCTCACCGAGACCCGCAGGAGCAGGTCGCCTTCATACTCCAGCCGGAGTTCGCGGCGGAATTCTACCTCACGCAGATAGTCTCGCACCATGGTGTGCGTTCCGTAGAGCGATTTCTTGACGAGGCGAGCCGCCGCAACGTCCGGTACCCGCCAGTGTTCGGAGTGTTCTTCTATCGCAGTGCTAACCCGAAGACGCTAGAGTTCCTCGCACGTTACTTTCCGGTTCCGGCCACACAGCTCGCACGGGAATTCGACTCCGGCATTTCGGCCGAAGAGATCTGCGCCCGCACGATTCGTGGGTTGCGAGAAATAGGTGCGGACAAGGTCTATGTGAGCAATCTCGGAATCCGCGGCGCAGCTGAGCGGTATCGCAAGATCATAGAAGCCGTAGAGGGATAATCGGGAGCTGGGGGGGAGGCGAGGCGGGGGGCGGGGCGTACCTACCCGCTGAGGACGTTCAAAGCTGTCTCTATCCGCCCCATGGGAGCGCTCACTTGGACGCCTTGAACAAAGTCCTTGACCTGATCGTATACTTCCCTCGCAATGCTAACGCCCTCGTCACGCGCGGCTTCGTCACCGCGTTCTTGAGCCGCAGCCAGTCGCTCCAGTACCCACTCGGGTACGATCACGCCCGGTACGTCGTTGGCGAGAAACTGAGCGTTCCGAAATGAGGTCGGCGGCCAGATCTCCACAATACGAGGAATACGATACCCCTCTATACG
>JAZFQE010000061.1:0-6129 GCA_036444955.1 Gemmatimonadales bacterium | reverse complement strand
CTCGACGAAGTCCATGACCGGACACCTGCTGGGGGCTGCGGGTGGACTGGAGGCCGCGGTTAGTGTGATGGTTCTTGAGGAAGGTGTCGTGCCGCCGACCATCAACCAAGAAAACGCCGATCCTGAGTGTGACCTAGACTGCGCACCCAATGTGAAAGTCGAGAAGTCGGTCGAGGTAGCCCTCTCGAACTCCTTCGGGTTCGGAGGTCACAACGTTACGCTGGCGTTCAGGCGCAACGGAAAATAGGTGTGTGAGATGAGGATAAGCGATCCGTCTCTCGAGTCCATCGCCGGCAAGGTGATCGATGGAGAACGACTGCTTGCGTCCGATGCCGTGGTGTTGTTTCAAACTCACGATCTCTTGGGCTTGGGTGAACTTGCCGAACATGTGAATGCCAAGAGGAACGGAGACAGAGTCTACTTCGCATCCAACCAGCACATCAACCCCACGAATGTTTGTATTCTTACGAAAACATGCACGTTTTGCTCCTTCGCGCGCCGGCCCACGGAAGATGGAGCCTACACGCGCACTCTCGAGGAGGTTTGGGCGGAAGCGGAAATAGCTAGAGAAGTTCCCGTTCGGGAGTTTCATATTGTCGGAGGGTTGCATCCGAAGCTGAAGCTTGCGTATTACACCGAGCTAATAAAGGGTCTCAAGCAGCGCCATCCGCATGTCCACGTCAAGGCGCTGACAGCCGTCGAGATCGCCCACCTTGCCAGAGTCGAACGCATTACTTCAGTTGACGTGTTGGAGGCTCTGCTCGAGGCCGGCTTGGATACTATTCCGGGTGGCGGGGCAGAGGTGTTTGGGCCCGCAATCCGGGCGTCAATTGCCGGCAGGAAGTTGGCGGCCGACGAGTGGATTCGAATACACAGGGAAGCCCATCAGCTGGGCGTGCGCTCTAACTGCACGATGCTCTATGGTCACGTGGAAACGGTGGAAGATCGCGTGCAACACCTAGAGCGATTGCGAGACCTCCAGGATGAAACGGGCGGCTTTCTAACCTACATCCCACTGGCATACCATCCTGACCACAACGAGTTGGGAAGAGAGCTTGGTAGAGAGGGAACGGCAACAACTGGATTTGACGATCTCAAAAATATTGCAGTTGGCCGATTGTTCCTTGATAACATAGACCACATTAAGACGCATTGGCCGATGGTAACCCCCCTTCTTTCTCAGGTTGCGTTGAATTTTGGATGTGATGACCTTGAGGGAACCGTCGTTTACGAAAGAATCTATCATGAAGCGGGGGCCCAGACGCCGATGGCACTCTCCTACCAAGAGATAGTGCGTCTGATAAAGGGAGCGGGGAAGAGACCGGAGGAACGCGATTCTCTCTACAACACCGTCAGATCCTTCCACGGAGATGAAGCGATTGCGGACGGGCAGACGCCGGGTGCTGAAAGCTCTGAAGCTACCGCTGCAGTGGCTGTCGCAAGACCGAAGATGAAGCTGGGGAGAATTTCTTATATCAACTGCTTCCCTGTTTATGGAGCTATTGATCGCGGTTTAGTGAACTGCCCGGCGGATTTAATCACCGGCTCACCCGCAGAGCTCAACGATCTGCTCGCGGCGGGAGAGTTGGATGTTTCGGTCATATCTGCGGTAGAGTATTCAAAGAATGCTTCGCTCTACCATCTGCTCCCCGATCTGGCGATATCGTGCGACGGGCCGGTTAGGAGCGTTGTGTTATACTCGAAGACGCCAGTAGGCGGTCTCGACGATGCAACGATTCTGGTTTCGCAGTCGTCCCGTACCTCCGTACTACTGCTGGATCTCCTTTGTCTCGATGTCTGGCACATTAAGCCTAATCTGATCGAGGCTCGAGCCGAGGCCGCCGATCTGAACGAGCTTGTAAATCTTCCTCATCAGGCTGTCCTGGTTATCGGCGATGCGGCGCTCTTGTTGGCCGACAACCCGCTCTATGATTATCGGTACGATCTCGGTGCTGAATGGAAGACCTGGACAGGACTGCCCTTCGTGTTCGCCGTATGGGCAGCGCGCCGCGACGTCCCGGAAGCAGCAGCTCGGAAAGTGCACTCAGCGCTGCTGAAGGCGCGAAGTTGGGGTCTCAACAACCTAGAGGAGCTTGCGGCTTCGGCATCCGGCGCGAGCGGGGTCCACGTAACCATGTGTCGGGAATACCTGAGCGGCCTTGATTATGCGCTTTCGTACGCGCACCTGGAGGGGCTTACCAGTTTTTTCCGGCGGCTTGCAGTGCGCGGGATTGTGAAAGACGGAACGTTGTCATTTCTCACGGCTGCGTAGGGGTCCCATGGTCGATAGAAACTCCGCGGAGTTCACCGAATTCTTGGAACTGTACCAGAAGGCGCCGCTTCTGGAACTCGGGTCCGTGGCTGATCAGAAGCGAGAAGATCTGCATCCCGAGGGGATCGTCTCGTATATAGTTGACCGAAACATCAACTACACCAATGTGTGTGTTGCGGATTGTAAGTTCTGCGCTTTTTATCGCCGCCCGAAGCACACCGAGGGGTATGTGCTGTCGTTCGAGGAAATCGGTGCGAAGATTGAGGAAGCA
The DNA here is from genome assembly GCA_036444955.1 of Gemmatimonadales bacterium. Taxonomy (GTDB): domain Bacteria; phylum Gemmatimonadota; class Gemmatimonadetes; order Gemmatimonadales; family GWC2-71-9; genus B16T1B5. The sequence continues at coordinate 3,586 of JAZFQE010000061.1, read as the reverse complement.
AAAGAACTAGGGGCGGTTCAGATCCTGATTCAGGGTGGGCACAATCCGTATATTCCGTTCGACTGGTACCTCGATCTCCTCGCGTACGTGAAGCAAAACCATCCAATCCATATTCATGGTTTTTCACCGTCCGAAATCGATTTCTTTGCCACCCGCTTCCGGCGCAGCGTTGAGGAGATAATGAAGGACCTGACCGCGGCCGGACTGGATTCGGTTCCGGGAGGAGGCGGAGAGATTCTCGTTCAGAACGTTCGTGACCGTGTTTCCCCCAAGAAAGTTGGAGCTGACCGCTGGCTCGAGATTATGGAGATCGCTCACGGTCTCGGCATGAAAACGTCCGTAACGATGATGTACGGATTGGGTGAAACAGAAGCCGATCGAATCGAGCATTTGCTGCGCGTGCGGGAAGTGCAGGAACGGACAGGTGGATTCACCGCCTTTATCGCCTGGCCGCTGCAGCCCGAAAACACGGAAATGGCGGATACTCCCAAGACCGATGCCACCACCTATCTGCGCACGGTCGCAATTGCGCGTGTGGTATTGGATAACGTACGTAATCTGCAAGCTTCTTGGGTAACGCTGGGCCTCAAGGTTGGTCAGATCTCACTCCGCTTCGGGTGCAATGACTTTGGGTCGTTGATGATCGAAGAAAACGTGGTTTCAGCAGCGGGTACGACCCACAGTGCGACCATCTCTGAAATGAGGCGCTGTATCGCAGATGCTGGCTTCAAGCCGGTTCCGCGACGGCAAGACTACACACTCATTAGGGACGAAATAGCGGCTTAGGTGGTGTCTGAAAGGCCGGTACTCGTCGTAGTTGGTTCAGAGAGCGACCGAGATCGGGTTGCGGGTGTCATGCAGGTCTTGGAAGAATCGGGAGTGGGTTACGATTTCGTTGTTTCGTCGGCGCATCGAAACTCTCAAGAGACGTTTCAATTAGCGAAGGACGCCAGGGGCAAAGGGTACCGAATCATCATAGCGGCCGCAGGGCTGGCCGCCGCGCTTCCCGGAGCGTTGGCTGCCGCAACGGATCTTCCGGTCATAGGACTCCCGCTAGAGGTAGGTCCCCTTCACGGCGTCGATGCTCTCTACTCGATCGCGCAGTTGCCCGCCGGGTGCCCCGTGGCAACGGTGGGGATAGGAAACGCGAAGAACGCGGCTCTGCTGGCGATCAGAATTCTTGGTTCTCCGGCGTGATGAATCGATCCGCGTGTCTCCATATCCAGGCGACTTGACCTTACCACGGGTAGGCGTTGGCTACGATTCGCACATCTTTGGGGCAGACCGTCCGCTAATGCTCGGTGGTGTGTTCATCGTGCACACCAGTGGCTTGAAGGGACACTCGGACGGTGATGCTCTGTGTCACGCTATAATAGATGCGCTACTCGGAGCCGCGGCTATGGGTGACATCGGTACTTTTTTCCCCGATACGGACGCCCACTGGAAAGATGCCGATTCGCTCCAGATGCTAGCGGAGGTGAGGTGGCGCCTCGAGGCCGCCGACTACGAGATCATCAACGTTGATGCGACCGTAATAGCTGAAGAGCCAAGATTGGCGTCCCACATCGTTCCGATGCGTGAAAACATCGCCTCTGCATTGGGAGTTGATGTCGAGGCCGTGTCGGTCAAAGCGAAGACTAACGAGGGGATGGATGCGGTGGGACGAGGAGACGGCATCATCGTCTTCGCCATCGCGTCGGTCGGGGGATCCTGATCTGGCAAGTGACTTAGTCGAAAAACTTCTCTCGCTGCCCGCCGGCCTGGTTTATTGGATCATTGGGCTGCTGGCAGCCGCTGAAAATATTTTCCCTCTCATTCCCGCTGATACCGCAGTGGTGCTCGGTGCATTCGTGTCCAGCGCCGGCCGCGTTTCGGTAGTTTCGATCTTTCTCGTTACTTGGCTTGCAAATGTTGGAGGTGCCGCTGCGGTCTACTACGGAGGAAGAACAGTGGGGCGCGATTTCTTCAAAGGACGAATCGGTCGGACACTTCTGAAGCCCAGGCTAATGCGGAAACTCGAACACATCTACGCCAAGTGGGGCGTCTGGGGAATTTTCTTGAGTCGCTTCGTGCCCGGTGTAAGAGCGGTGATATCTCCCTTCGCGGGGGTGGCAGGTCTTGGGGTAGCTAAAACCATGATTCCAGTCGGGGTTGCTTCGGCGATCTGGTATGGGCTTCTTACTTTTGTCGCCGCCAACATCGTTCGGGAAATCGACACGCTCCAGGCACTCGTTCGCGGGGCCAGCCGTACTGGGTTGGTTATCGCGGGCGGGGTCGTGGTGCTCGCCGTCGGGGCGTTCTTGTTGCGGCGCAGGCTTGGAGTCGGCCATGACTGCACGGTCAAGTGATGATCGTAAACGCAATTTCTGGGTTGAAGCTTTCAGCGATTATCTGAGCCTCGAGGCCGGTAACAGCCCTCTCACAGTTGATAACTACACGCGCGACGTCCTGAGGATGGCGGATTACGTGGGCGGGCATTCTGTTCGGGAACCGGCATCGGTCACAGAAGACCATCTCCGAAAGTTTATCTACGAGCTCAAGGACGCTGGATTCGCTGCCACGAGCATCCGGCGGCAAATATCGGCTCTCAGGACCTACTTCCGGTTTCTGGTAGAGGAGGGGCACGTTGCGACAGACCCGACCCAGAGGCTGGAATCACCCAAGAGCTGGAAGAAGCTTCCCGACGTGCTCACGGTGGCGGAAATCGAGGAGCTTCTCGAGGCGCCGAACACCGACGAGGCTCTTGCTTGGAGAGATAGTGCGCTCATCGAGGTTGCCTATGGCACGGGCGCGCGCGTGTCGGAGCTGGTGGGCCTGCAGCTCAGCGATATCTGGTTCGACGACGGATTGGTGCGTGTAATGGGTAAAGGATCAAAGGAAAGGCTGGTTCCAATCGGCCGTCGAGCCCTCGGCACCGCAGCGGTATACTACCGCGAGGTGCGGCCGCGGCTGGATAGGGGCCAGACGGAGGGGTTCTTCTTCCTAAACAGTCGTGGGACGCCACTGTCCCGCGTGGGCGCTTGGGGGATCATCAAGCGATGCGCCGAGCGAGCGGGAATCAAGAAAAAAGTCAGTCCCCACACGCTCAGGCATACCTTCGCAACGCACGTGCTGGAGGGTGGTGCTGATTTACGAGCGGTCCAGGAAATGCTGGGGCACGCCGACCTATCCACCACCCAGCTGTACACCCATGTCGACCGCGAATATCTGAGATCAGTGCACCGGCGGTTTCATCCAAGGTCGTGAGGAAAGCGCTCGCTCTGGCCTGAGGCCTCTGATCGGGCCAAGAATGTCCCAGGCACCCCCTCCGTTGGGCGGATCACAGAATTCCGGCACGAGTTTTGACACGGGAGCCGATTCTGATTAGCTTGCGCCATGCACACTGAGTCCGTGTCCTCAGGCTGCATCAAGCTTCCCCACAAGACGAATTGTCTCCGTTTCCTAGCTACAAGAAGGTGGGGAACCTTGCGTTTTGATGGTGGTATAAGTTATTGTAGTACAGGCAGTTACATGGCTTGACTTGAGATGTCGCGCGACATGGGTATGGTAGCTGGTTTGCGCGCAGCAAACCGAGGGCGTGCAGGGT
>JAZFQE010000060.1:0-2475 GCA_036444955.1 Gemmatimonadales bacterium | reverse complement strand
ACGATTACTACCAGCCAGGATCCGAGCATCGAGCCGAGGCACACTGTCGGCTGGAAGAAGAGCTGAGGTTGGTGGAGCACCACAAACTATGCGGATTCTTTCTCGTTTACCACGATCTCATGGATCTTGCCAAGGAAGTGGCCGCAGACGTGCGACGCGGATCGCGGCGCGCATATGGCAATCTGCTACCGGGGCGAGGACGCGGATCGTCAGTCTCGTCCATCATCTGCTATTTCCTCGGGTTGTCTCACATAGATCCCGTCGAGAACAACCTCTTCTTGGGACGGTTCTTGAACGAAACGATCGCCTCAGTTCCCGACATCGATCTCGATTTTCCCCGAGAGATCCGTGAAGAGTTGATACGTCGAGTGTACGATCGCTACGGCGCCGAGCACACGGGCCTGGTGTGCACATTCCCTACGTATCGCATGAGGTCAGCCGTACGGGAAATAGGAAAAGCCCTCGATCTGCCGACAGGCGAGCTGGAGCAGGTGGCCAAATTGGCAAACCACTACTCGTCACCGGCCGAGCTACGCGAGGAGCTGGAGAAGCTACCCGGTTTTGCCGGACGGTCTAAGGCGCCCTTGTGGCGTGATCTGTGCGACCTCGCCGTCGAGATCGCCGGCCTGCCGCGACACATCTCCCAGCATGTGGGTGGTATGATCATCTCGAGCAAGCCGCTCGTCGAGATCGTGCCGCTCGAAATCTCCGCAATGCCAGACCGGGTGCTCTGTCAATGGGACAAGGATTCCTGCGACGATGCCAGATTCATCAAGATCGACTTTCTCGCACTTGGAATGCTCTCCCTAGTCGAGGAGTGCGTTGAGCTCATCAGCCGAAAAGAAGGCAAGCCGCCGGATCTGAGCCGCATCGATTTCGAGGACGAGAAAGTGTATGACTCCATCTGTGAGGGTGACACGATCGGTGTCTTTCAGATCGAAAGCCGTGCACAAATCCAGATGCTCCGCCGCGCGCGACCCCGCAACTTGAACGACATTTCCATTCAGGTTGCCATTATCAGGCCAGGACCGATCGTGGGAGGAGCGGTCAATCCATACGTACGGCGGCGGGAAGAGGAGCGCAAAGCAATAGCCGAGGGCCGCCGCTACAAGCCCCCCTTCGATCACCCGCTCCTCGAAGAAGCACTTGGGGACACGCTCGGCATCATTCTGTACCAGGACCAAGTACTTCAAGTGTGCCAGGCCCTCGCTGGATTCACTACAGGACAAGCCGAGGAGTTGCGACGCGCCATGAGTCGGCGCCGTTCGCGGGAACTCATGGAAGACTTTTGGGAAGCCTTCCGGGATGGCGCCGCCGCCCGTGGAGTCGCGGAAACCACCGCACAGCGAATATTCGAAAAGGTCGTTGCGTTCTCGGAATTCGGATTTCCCAAGTCACACGCCGCGGCGTTTGGGTTGCTCGCCTATCAGTCGGCATGGCTGAGATTCTATCATCCCGTGGAGTTCTATACGGCACTCTTCAATAACCAACCAATGGGGTTTTACTCTCTCGATGCCCTGACACGGGATGCAAAACGTCACCATGTCGACACGCTCCTACCGGATATCAACGCCAGCGATGTGCACTGTACCGTGGAAGTGCAATCACTTCGTATCGGTCTGACCTTCATCCGGGATTGGGGATTGGACGTTACCGAAGAGGTGGTGGTCGAACGCGAGCGGAACGGACCGTTTACCAGCCTCGGTGACTTCGTACGGCGCGCGCCACCCGCACTCTCGCGACAGGCTATCGAGAATCTCGTCTGGGTGGGAGCTTGTAGAGTCTTTGGCCTCACACGACGCGAATTGCTGTGGCAAACAGGGCTCTGGCTGCCTCCTAAAACGGAAGCATCCAAGAAACAGCGCATCCGACGGCAACTCGAGTTGCCGCTCAATCAGCCATACGAAGACTTGCGGTTTGGCGGTATGATCGCTCATGAACGGATGCTGGCCGAGTATCAGATGATGGGCTTCGCTGCCGGTGGTCATCCGTTTGCGATCATGCAGAATGCGCTACCGGCCGGCCGGGTGAAGTGCAACGAGCTGAAGGATCTCGAGCACGGCACCACCGTCGACGTTGCCGGCCTAGTTATTGCGCGCCAGCGACCGTCGACGGCAAAAGGCACGATATTCGTTCTCTTGGAGGACGAGCAGGGAATGATCAACGTGATCGTTCGCCCAAATATCGACGAGCGGTATCGAGTGGCTGTGCGTGGTGAACCGTTTCTCTGGGTGCGCGGGAAATTGCTCAAGGACGACGGCACCCTCAACGTCATCGCTGAAGAGCTGCAACCTCTCAAGGTGTCGATGACGCGTTCGCCTTCCCTCCCCGAAACGCCTGGATACTCAGCCTATAAGTTCCTCAGAACCCTGCGGCAGCATCCGCCGGCGGCAAAGAGTTGGGGGTGATCGGGAAGCAGTCATTGTTTCCCCACATGTTGGACACTCTGACGTGGAGCGGGAATGTTGTCCCACG
>JAZFQE010000059.1:0-6230 GCA_036444955.1 Gemmatimonadales bacterium | reverse complement strand
CGACGGCAAACTCCATCGGGAGCTCCTTGAACACTTCCTTGCAAAATCCATTAACAATCATGGAGACCGCATCCTCGGCCGAGAGACCGCGCTGTTGTGCGTAGAAGATTTGATCCTCGCCGATCTTCGACGTGGAGGCTTCGTGCTCCATGATCGCACTGCTGTTGCGAACGTCTATGTAGGGAAAGGTGTGAGCGCCGCACTTGTCTCCGATCAGCATTGAGTCGCACTGAGAATAGTTGCGTGCGTTGGAGGCCCGCTTCATGATCTTTACCGCACCACGATACGTGTTCTGGCCAAATCCGGCTGATATGCCCTTTGAGATAATCGTCGAGCGGGTGTTTTTCCCCAAGTGAATCATTTTGGTTCCGGTGTCAGCCTGCTGATGGTTGTTGGTTACCGCTACCGAGTAGAACTCCCCAATCGAGTTGTCACCTTGCAGAATGCAACCTGGATACTTCCAAGTAATGGCCGATCCCGTCTCGACCTGGGTCCACGAAATCTTTGAATTCACACCGGCGCACTTGCCGCGCTTTGTCACGAAATTGTAGACGCCGCCCTTGCCCTCCTCATCCCCGGGGTACCAGTTCTGCACCGTTGAGTACTTGATCTGGGCGTTGTCATGCGCGATTAGCTCCACCACCGCAGCGTGCAACTGTTTCTCGTCGCGCATCGGAGCGGAACACCCTTCGAGATAGCTTACGTAGCCTCGCTCATCAGCGATGATCAGCGTGCGCTCAAACTGGCCTGAGTTGGCGGCGTTCATGCGGAAGTAAGTGGAAAGCTCGAGCGGGCAACGCACGCCCTTCGGTATGTAGCAGAAAGATCCATCCGAGAATACCGCCGAGTTGAGAGCTGCGTAAAAATTATCGTTGTGAGGAACAACGGTCCCGAGGTACTTCCGAACCAGGTCGGGATGTTCTTTAACGGCTTCAGAGAAAGGGCAGAAAATGACACCGTGTTTGGCCAGGGTTTCGCGGAACGTAGTGGCGACCGAAACACTGTCGAAAATCGCATCCACGGCGACACCTGACAAACGTTTTTGCTCGCTCAGCGGAATCCCCAGTTTCTCGAACGTCGCGACGAGCGCTGGATCAACCTCATCCATGCTGGCGAGCTGTTTCTGTGGTTTTGGCGCCGAGTAGTAAATGATGGCTTGGTAATCGATGGGGTCGAACTTCACGTTCGCCCACTTCGGCTCCGTCATCTTGGTCCAGTTCCGGTAAGCGTTGAGCCGCCATTCGAGCAGCCACTCAGGCTCACCTTTCTTTTCCGAGATCAGCTCAACTGTGTCCTCACTCAGACCGGCGGGAACCTGGTCTGCATCAATGTCAGTTATGAAGCCGTACTTATACGGTTGCGTGACCTGAGCTTCTATTGAGGTCATAGGTCTTCCCTCCGCGGCGCACCAGTACCCGAGTCGGGGTCGCCAACATTGAAGTTCACCGCGTACTCACACGTGTTACATCCACTGAGGATGTGCGTCTTCCGATGCACTTCCGCTCCAAGAGAATCCCTCAAGAACTCGATTTCGAAGTCGCACGTTTCCGGTAGGCGCGCCGCAACCGCGGGAATCGCGCAATTGTAAACGTTGAGCTTCGCGAAACCCCCAGATGAATCGACCTCCGCCATGAACCCCGCTTCTCCCAAGACTTTCACAACTGCATCCAAGCGGTCATTAGGGGAAAGCCCGTCCATTACACCTAACCTCCGCCTCAATTCCGCGTATTGACCCTTGACCACCGTCACGGCCGCAGGGCGTCCGTCGTGGGCAACCAAGTGTTCCAGCAGCTGCGAAACTGTTTCCTGATACCGATTCGGGAACAGAGCCTCTCCGCCCGAGGTCAGCCGGAAGGCGAACGTCGGCGCACCTTGGCCGCGCTGCTCGCGGTCATAATCGATCAATCCCTCGAGCTCGAGCTCCTTGAGGTGTCGTCTGACTGCGGTGACGGTGACGTTAAGACGCTTGGCGAGCTCGCTGGCAGCCAATGGCTGATCGTGCTTGAGCTCGAGTAGCACCTGCCCTCGAGCACCTTTGTGGGCAGCAAGCCCAGGCGATATTTGATCCATTGGGACGCTCAATCTAACGGGGTTCCACTAATTCCTCAACTAAAATAACGGTTTTGTTTCTTTAATGCCATAACTCGTTGCCTTGAAATGTGATATGGGGTACCAGCCCAGCATGAACCGGATGCGCTATATGGCGGGCCATAGGCGAGGATCATACTTTGGTGGATAATGACAGCCCGACCAATCAGGCTCCTTGGGGACCCAATGCTCAGGAGCAAATGCAATTTGGTGGCAGATCCTTCTTCTCCAGCCGTACGGGTAGTAGCGGATGATCTGCGTGACTCGCTCAAAGAACTCAAGCGTGTCAAGGGTCGGGGACTGGGACTATCTGCGCCCCAGGTAGGTGCTCCTATTCAGTTGATTTTCCTGGAGTTAGAGAGACGAACGCTACTGGTGAACCCCGAAATAGTCGACGTCGGATCGAACGATTTCCTCCTCTGGGACGAGTGCTTCTCCCTCCCCGACCTGATGATTCGCGTCCAGCACGCTCACCAGATCACCGTCAAGTACCTGGACCTAGGCGGCAAGGAACATCGCATCGACTTCGAAGGTCCCCCAGCCCATCTAATTCAGCATCAGATAGACCATCTGAATGGGGTCCTTGCTATCGATGTGGCCACGGGGTTCGACCCCTTCTGCTTCAGGAAAGAGTGGGAGAAACACCACGCCGAAGAGGGGCGCTTCAGCGATCCGTACCCTCGGATCGCACCCCAATCCGCAGAACTTTTGGGTTAGGAGAGATTTACCTCATCCCTCCGTTACGCTTTAGAGAACTCCGCGTCCGTTATCCGTTGTAGGTCGTCGTCAGCGAGCGACAGATCGGCGACCATTGCCGAGTCTACAGCACTTTCGACCCGCCGGGCTCCCGGAATGATTATCACACGTGGTGATCTGGCGAGCACCCACGCCAGCACGATCGAATGTTCCGAAGTACCACGTCTCTCGGCGATTTCATGGACCACCGGGTGACTCGGCAGTTTCTTGTTGAGCCGGCCGCCACCGACGGGGCTGTACGCCAGGAATCCAAGACCGCGCTGCTCGCAGTAGTCTAACACTCCCTCCTCGATCGCCTCCCGGAAGAAGGGGTTGAGACGGTTCTGGATCGTACACACCGTGGCAATAGTCTCGGCTTCTTTGATCTGGTCTACTGAAACGTTGGACAGACCTATGTGTTTGATCTTGCCTTCCTTTTGGAGATCGCGCAGCGCCCCAACGCTATCAAGGAAAGGCACGCGAGCATCGGGCGCGTGGTATTGGTAAAGTTTGATTTGTTCCACCCCAAGAGCTATGAGAGAACGTGCGCACGCCCGCTTTATGTGCTCGGGACGGCCATCGCGACCCCATTCGCCCCCCGGCCTAGTCAATCCCCCCTTGGTAGCGATTGTTATTGAATCCTGGTCACCTGACCATCTTTTGAGGGCCTTCGCAACAAGACGCTCGTTGTGGCCTATCTCGCCGTCATCGAGGCAATAAACATCCGCTGTATCGATCAATGTGACGCCGTTGTCGAGTGACGCATGGATCACGCGAATGGCGGTCTTCTCATCGGGTCGGGCGGGGATCGAGAGTGGCATGCCACCTAACCCGACACATGAAACTTCGTGCAGCCCGAAACCAAGCGGCCGCGTCTTGAGCTTGGGAATCATTTCCTTTTTCCTTAGTCGAAATGTGCCCTGGAGCACTACGATGCTGCCAGTCAAGACATGCTGCCAACGGGGGCACGCGGGCGGAGTTGGCTAAGTCGGCTCCGTCGATCGGTCAGCATGCCGGTGCATAGCCATCATAGTCATCAGGGCCGTGGCGCAAAGCTTACTCTCGTCTCCCTTTCGGACGGACATTCGAGCTGCGCAAACTGTGAGGGTCTGACCAGACCTAACAACCTCCGCAGTGGCAACCAACCGGTCACCATCCGCGGGTTTCAGGAGGTTGAGTTTGTATTCAACGCTCAAGACCGATGACTCGGCCGGCATTAGAGTATACGCGGCGTATCCACCGGCGCTGTCAGCAATAGAGCCAACCACGCCGGCGTGAAAGAATCCATGTTGCTGAGTCAGATCAACTCTGTGCGATACTTCAATCGTGCAGCGTCCCGGCGCAACATCGGTTAGCTCTGCGCCGATGAACCCCATGAATGCCTGCCTCGCGAAGCTCTCTCGCACTCTACGCTCGTAATCGGGATCCACTGGTTCAAGTGTCATCTCGTACCCTCGCCACGAATTGCTGGTCGATACCACAATGCCGTTCTTATGTCTAGATTTAACACAGTAGACAGGGGTGCCCGCCCGAGTGGGCTGAGATAAACCCTTTGAACCTGATCCGGTTAGGACCGGCGGAGGGAGTCAGTCATGCCACAGAACAACTGCAACACTCAGATGCATTTCGCCCGCCAGGGCGAGGTTACGGACGCGATGCGGTTCGTAGCAGAAAGAGAACAACTCGATCCCGAGCTAGTCAGAGAAGAGATCGCCCGAGGCCGCTTGATCATTCCGGCCAACATTAACCATCTGGCTGGAAAATTGGAGCCGATGTGCATCGGCAAAGTTTCCTCGGTCAAGATCAATGCTAACATCGGCAACTCGTCCGTGTCGTCGAATCTCGCAGGAGAGCTGGAAAAACTCGAGACCTCCGTAAAGTTCGGTGCGGACACCATCATGGACCTATCCACGGGCGGCGACATTGATACGATCAGGGAAGCCATGATCGCTGCCTCACCGGTGCCGGTGGGGACCGTCCCGATCTACCAAGTTGTTATCGACGTCGAAGAAGTGGCCGACATTACTCCCCAGCAACTGCTCGACAACATCGAGCATCAGGCAAAACAGGGCGTCGATTACATCACGGTGCACTGCGGAATCCTGCGCGAGCACCTCGGCTATTGCTACGGGCGCGTTACAGGCATCGTGAGTAGGGGCGGTGCACTCTTGGCCTACTGGATGACTTCCCACAGCAAACAGAATCCTCTCTATACCCACTACGACGAGATTCTCGAGATCGCGCGTGCATACGATGTCACCCTCTCCTTGGGTGACGGATTGAGGCCCGGATCAATTGCGGATGCATCTGACAAGGCACAGTTCGCCGAGCTCGAAACGCTAGGAGAACTGACTACGCGCGCATGGGACCGTGACGTGCAGGTAATGATCGAGGGACCCGGTCATATCCCTATGCACCAGATCAAGATGAACGTGGAGAAGGAAAAGCAAATCTGTCATGAGGCACCCTTCTACACACTTGGTCCCCTAGTAACCGACATCGCCCCCGGCTACGACCACATCACAAGCGCCATTGGCGCGGCCATGATCGGATGGTATGGCGCGGACATGCTCTGCTACGTGACGCCCAAGGAACACCTCGGACTGCCGAACGCAGAGGATGTAAGGCAGGGCATCATTGCCTACAAGATCGCGGCGCACGCCGCCAACATAGCAAGAGGACGGCCCGGCTCGGACGAGCGCGACCGCGCCTTATCGCAGGCTCGCTACGAGTTCGACTGGAACGAGCAGTTCAGGTTGTCGCTGGATCCCGAGAGGGCTCGTGAGTACCACGATGAGTCGTTACCCGCCGAATACTTCAAGTCGGCGGAGTTCTGCGCCATGTGCGGACCGAAGTTCTGCTCCATGCACATCACGAGGTCGATTGAGGAGCACCTGGAAGAGCTGGCAGCCGCTAACTAGGCGGATCACCGCAGCGACTCCACAAATTCTCCGATCACGCGGTTGCAGGCAATCGGCTGCTCAAGCGGCGCCAAGTGGCCGGCTTCCGGTATGATCGCGAACTGTGCCCCCGGGATCAGATCCGCCATCTCCCCGGCCTCGGCGGGAGACACTATCTGATCGTTCGCGCCCGCTATCACGAGCGTGGGGACATCTATCTTCTTGCACAACTCTGTGGAATCACTCCTGTCTCGCATCGCCTCGAGCGCCCCGATCACGCCCGCAGCTGGAGTGTTGGAGATCATTGTCCGAAGGTGGTCTACCACCTTTGGCATTGCCTCGAGTGAGCTGGGACCCAGAAGCTTCGGGACCAGAATCTCTGCAACGGCTGCAGGTCCGTCGACCTTGACCGTGTCGATCATGGCGTCGCGATTCGCGCGGCCTTCCCCAGTGTCGGCTCCGGCGCGTGTGTTCGAAAGGATCAACGCCCGAACACGCTTCCGGTGT
>JAZFQE010000058.1:0-3660 GCA_036444955.1 Gemmatimonadales bacterium | reverse complement strand
CCGCGGAATGTCAGGGCGCGCTCCCAACAGCCTAGCACAGCATTAACTTGCGCGGTCGCGGAACGCGGAGTGCAAGCGAAGGACAGAAGTTACACCAGTAGAATCGCAACTTGCTTGGAGCCATTCGCGAACCAAGGGCACAGGCCACGGTGCTCTCTTATGGTTCCCTCCTAGTTCAATAGGACCAGCGAACGTATCCCTAGCTGGGACAGCACGGCACACCTACTACTACTACTTACTCGGTCAGTCGGTCATAGAGGGGAGAATTCAACGCATTTGCTGGGCTTTGGCGTGACCGAGTAGCCTTGTCGCACTTGGTCATCATTTGGTCAGTGGGTTGCCAGCCATCGAGCGATTGCTCATCACCCCGCGCCATTCGGGGAATCCAACACTTGCGGCACACACTCCCGAGCTTTACCGTGTGAGCGCCCAAAATACCGCCAAAGGGTCGCCGAGAGGGCAATGAGAAACGCCCTCCCAAGTGTAGCTAAGTGCTTGGAAAGGCGCTCGATAGCGGAGGAGGGACTCGAACCCCCGACACGCGGATTATGATTCCGCTGCTCTAACCACCTGAGCTACTCCGCCAAGTTAGGGGGACTGCGGGTCGAGGGTCAGTGGGTTAGACCCCTCCCCTCTACTGCACGCTGAACACCGCACCCTGCACGTCTCCCTGCTCCCCTCCTACGGTAGCAACCCACCTGAATCCGGGTCAAGTCTCGGCCGCTCCACGCGGAACAGTATCTCGCCGTCCCGCAACATCCCCAAATCTTCCCGCGCCGCACGTTCAATAGTCGCGGAGTCAGTCTCCAGTGCGTCTGCCGCCCGGGTCAGGCTATCGGTCTCCCGGCGCAACCGCTCAACCAACTCCTCCTCGGTGCGCACCGTACTTCTTAACTGCCACCAATCAAGCGTGCTATACTCGCCACCCAAGAATCCAAACGTCAGTCCAACAATCACAACTACCACACCCAACAGGTAGCTCTTTCTCAGATGAGGTATATCTCGCTCCCGGGGTAATGCGCTAAGGCCCCCAGCTCGTCATCAATTCTGAGCAGCTGGTTGTACTTCGCCACGCGATCGGTGCGTGACGCGCTTCCCGTCTTTATCTGCGCGGCAGTTGTGGCAACCGCCAAGTCGGCGATGAACGTGTCTTCGGTCTCGCCCGACCGGTGTGAGATAACAATCCCGTACCCGCCCGACTTAGCCGCTTCGACACAGTCGAGTGTCTCACTGAGCGTGCCGATCTGATTTAACTTGATCAGAATTGCATTGGCACACTCTTCATCTATGCCACGATCCAACCGTTCGATATTGGTTACGAACAAGTCGTCGCCTACGAGCTGTACATTGTCGCCCAGCTGCTTCGTGAGCGCGGTCCATCCATCCCAATCGTCTTGAGCTAAACCGTCCTCGATCGAAACGATGGGATACTTCTCCAGCCAACCCTGATACAGCTTTATCATATCATCGGTGCCGCGTTTAGATCCGTCGCTTTTCTTGAAGACATACTTCCCGCCTTCGTACATCTCGCTGGCCGCCACGTCGAGAGCTAAACAAATGTCCTTCCCCGCTGCGTAACCTGCCTCACTTATGGCAGACAACAGAGCTTCGAGCGCCGCCTCATTTGACGGCAGCATCGGCGCAAAGCCACCCTCATCCCCAACAGCGGTCGACAGTCCTTGGCTACTGAGGATCTTTTTGAGCGCGTGAAATACTTCAACGCCCATGCGCAGGGCTTCGGCGAAGTTGTCAGTTCCTACAGGTACGATCATGAACTCCTGGACATCGACGTTATTGGAGGCGTGTACGCCGCCGTTCAGGATGTTCATCATCGGCACGGGCATCACGTGCGCAAGCGGTCCCCCTAGATAACGGTAAAGGGGCAGACCGAGGTCTTCGGCTGCTGCGCGCGCAACCGCCAGAGAAACCGAAAGCAACGCGTTGGCTCCGAGCTTCCCTTTGTTCGGCGTACCATCCAGCTCGAGCAACTCCGTATCAACCCCCAACTGATCCGCCGCCGGCATTCCTTCCAAACGGGGAGCGATCGTCTCATTAACACTCTTGACCGCCTGCAACACGCCCCTTCCCCGGTAACGCTCCGTATCCCCATCACGCAGCTCTACGGCCTCGTGCTCACCAGTCGAAGCACCGCTTGGGGCTGCTGCCCTGCCGAACGCGCCGCTGGCGAGTGTTACCTCCGTCTCGACGGTGGGATTGCCGCGCGAATCTAGAATTTCGCGCGCATGCACATCTATTATCGTACCCATGGCGGGCTCAACCTATCCGACCACCGCTGCGGAGTCAACGCGGAGCTGTTCTATCGCAGCACGAGTCTTTCGGAGCAAATCCTCACGGTTCTCGTACGTCAGTCCCTCCGTCTCAATGACATCTCCAAAGAGCAAAGCAATGGGATGGGGGTGGATTTTGATGCTCCCTTTCTGCAGCAGCGAAAAGGTGCCAGCGCAGTACACGGGTACAACCGGAACCTGCGCTGCCACAGCCAACACGAAAGGACCTTTCTTGAACGGGAGCAAATCCCCTGTGCGGCTCCTCGTTCCCTCGGCAAACACTACAGCGTTTACGCCTTGCCTGATCGCCGCTGCAGCATCCTCGTAGGCATCCATGGCAGCCGACCGATCCCCTCTGTCTATGATGATATGCCCAGCAGACTTGATGGCGCGCCCGAGCAGCGGGATCTTGAGCATTTCTTTTTTTGTCACGAACCTCGCAGGCTCCGGCAACTGCGTCGCCAGCAGAAAGATGTCGAACCACGATTGGTGATTGGAGATGAAGATCACGGGCCGCCCGGGGGGGACCCGCTCAATGCCTATCACCTTGAAAGGAGCTCCCGCCGCCTTCATCAACTTGAGCGACCATTCACGGGCGCACCAGTCGTAAACACCACCCTTCCAACTACGCACCCCGATCAAACCTGCAACGACAGCTACAGTTGCATAGTAGAGCGTAAAGATGAAGAGATTCATGAGGAACCAAATAGTACGGAGCATACCGCTAGAAATGTATATAGCCGCCGTTGAGCTGCACCTCCACACCACCCCTCAACAGCTGCACGCCACTTCCCTCCAGCACTCGACCAACCGAAGAAAGCTCGAGTCCGAACTGGTCCGCGAAATCACTGGCAAGATCAGAAGAACCCTCGCTGAGCGTGAACAACAACTCGTACTCTTCACCTCCCAGGAGGGAGTGATCCGCTTGTAACACTGCCGCGTGAACTGGAACGCTTTCGTAGTCTATTACTAACTTCACCGCCGATGCCGCAGCCAGGTGCCCGCCGTCGGACATCAGCCCATCGCTTATATCTATCATAGACGTCACACCCCGGTCTCCCCGGTCTCCCCGGTCTCTGAGCCATTTGGCTTCCGCGATACGCGGCGTCGGCCGCGCCAGGCGCGCACGCGCGGATGCATCCGGCGTCTCGCCCGCATACAGCGACTCCAGTGCAGCAGCTGGCGCTCCCAGTCGCCCCGTAACCCAAAGTCCGTCTCCGGGCCGTGCACCGCTCCGCCTTATGGCGGGGCCGGACAGCGCTCCAATCACGGCCACATTCACAAACATTTTGTCCGATCTAAACAGATCCGGGCGGGGGGGGGGGGCGGGGGCGGGCGGGGGGGCCGGGCCCGGGCGCGGCGGTCTCTCGGG
>JAZFQE010000057.1:0-3465 GCA_036444955.1 Gemmatimonadales bacterium | reverse complement strand
AAGTCGGTAGGCAAAGAAGTCCTCGGAACCTGATGCAGCGTCGATGACGAGCGCGAAAGGCCATTCGCTGCTGTAGATCGAACGTGCATGCGAAACCAGAGAGTCCCGCAACCAGACTCTGGTGGTCTCGTCCAGGCCAGCGTCGGAGAATCTCAGGGTGCCGCTTCCGAAGTCGTATGCAAAAGTGTACTCCACCAACTCTGCAGCCTCGGCGGGAATCTCCTCGCGCGCAGCGCGAGTGTGAATAGCTGACGGATCGATTAGCCCCGCGTCGCTATCGCTCGCTCCCTCCCGGTCAAAAGCGGTGAAGACGGGGTTAAGTACCCTGTAATTGAGCACGTTGGTAAACCGCTGACGGTACTGTTCCGCTGCCAGCCGGGCGTAGTCCCTCAATACGCCCTCGGCGGTCACCCGGTGGTATCGAGCACTCGCGATCGCATTGAGCGCCAACACGCTCACCAACACAAGGGCGCCGAGCAGCATACCGGTGACCGCCACGGAGGCAGAGATGCCGCCGCCCGAAGTCTTTTCAGCAGTCATAATGGAATCGAACTCATTAATTGGATATGTAGTGGAGCATATAATGGAAGGGATGCGCGGGCAATGACGTCACCCGATTCTTAACACAGTTCTGACATTACCCTAAGCAGCTTGACTCGCTCAATGTGTGCCTGCTTAATTCAACCGCCAAAGCATCAGGACAGGTGCTCGAGTGGTTGAAGAGGCGCGCCTGGAGAGCGCGTAGGCGGTTACTCCGTCTCGTGGGTTCGAATCCCACCCTGTCCGTTTCTAGCTAGAACCAGCTGCCTAGTACCGGAACTTAACTCCCAACATTATGGTTCGTGGCAACCCCGGCCTTGCTCCAGCCGGCCGCCGTGCAGCAACGTATCGCCTATCCGTGACGTTCCGGATCCCGGCGAAAATTTTCTGATGAGCTCCCAACGAATACTCTCCCGCTACGTTGAGGACCAAATACGAGTCTGTTGTCTCGCTGTTCAGTGTGGGGCCCTGCCCCGCCACCGTTCGCATCTCACTCTGGTAGTCAGCGGCTACATCGAAGGACCAGTCAACCGACTCAAGTCCTGCCGAAAGATGTAACTGTACGACGGGCAGATACGGCAACCTGTCACCGGCTTGCACCGTACCCCACGGCTCGAAGTCACTCTCAAAGGAGTTTGCGAACTTCGCGGATGTGTAGGTCAACGCGGCAGCGATGGGCACCCTAACAGGAACAGCGTCGGTGATCATGATGAGCGGACCGTAGTTGACGGACATCTCGAGTCCGAAGACATCCACCTCCCCCCCATTGAACAACGCCCCGCTACCGCTACCTCCGCTGGAAACGGTCGCTTCGCCCAACACATTACCATAGTCGTTGAAGAAACCGACCACCTGGACGTTCACATCTCTGTGTTCGAAACGTGCGCCGGTCTCGTAACTCACACTCCGCTCGGCTCTGGTCGCCTGATCAGCGCCGGGGCCCGGAGGGCCAAACCCCCGGTGGATCCCACCGAAGAATCTCAGCGCCGGGCTCAGCCGGTAGATAACACCGAATCCCGGAATTAGAGCATCCAGAGAGTTCGTACGGACGCGCTCGGGCGAGCGGCGCTCCGGATCAGTGAGGGAATATTCAGTGCGTGTGAAGTCGATTGATTCGTAGCGCAAGCCGGGCGACAAGATAAAGTCCCCGAGCGTAATCTCGTCCTCTATGAAAAGCGCAACGGCGCGTGCGTCACTCACCCTGTTGGATTGGCTTCCCGGCGCACCCACTTCAGTGAGGGCCATACTTCCCTCAACCATCTGAAAGCTGTCCTCGTGCTGGAACCTGTCCTCCTGGTCCTCGTGGTAGCGCACGCCGAGTTCAACCTCGTGGCGCACCCCAAACGGATCCAGTCGCATACCTGCGACAGACTGGATGCCCTGCCCGAAGTACTCCCTGTTGTTTGCACGAACCCTGAGCGCCCCGGACTCGCTGTTTGCGCCGCGGAGCACGCCCAACTCACGACTGAAATCATCTGGCCGAGAAAGCACATCACTTATTCTTGTCCCAAGCACGCTTTCCAACTTGAACCAGTTGCGCTCGAAGTCGTTTCGGTAAGCAGTGGTCGTGAGGTCGAAGCGATCTCCCAATCTCAGGAAGTAGCGCGCACTCATCTGGCGCTGCCCCGCGTCCATCACATCCACCTGCGAGCCGAGATAGCGTCTCGACGGACTCAGCAGAAAGTCATCGTCGGTTAGGCCGAGGTAGGTCTCGTTGGACACCTCATCGTAGAACCCGAACTTCAACTCGAGTTCCTGATAATTTGCGCTCGCGCGATCGCTGTTGAGTCGCACCTTGACCAGGAAATCCCGTACAGCGAATCCGGTGTTGCTTCCGTCGTCCAGTCGCTTGAAACCGTCTGAGGCGATCTGGTATGTCTCGGCCAGCCAGCCGAAGTGTGCGTAGGACTGCCCCGCGCTCGCATTGAGTTTCCGGGTAGTGTTTTCGCCTCCCACAACGTCCGCCGAAAGTCGGAACTCGTCGGGGATCGGCGTGGAAACCAGGTTTAGCGCGCCGCCTATCGTGCGCGGGCCGTACTTTATCTGACTCGATCCCTTGCGCACCTCAATCGCGCTCATACGGCCCACAACCGGGAAATAATACGCCGAGGGCGCTGCATACGGGGCGGGAGCGATGAGCACCCCGTCTTCCATCAGTGTGATCTTGGAACTGCGCTCCGTACCCGTTCCCCGCATCCCGATGTTGGGACGGAGACCGTAGCCGTCCTCTTCCTGAACCGTGACGCCCGGTACTTGACGCAACACATCGTGCACATCGTCCAGCAGCAAGCTGTGGTTGGCGAGATCTTCTCGGGATATTACGTGAACGGAGCCGGGCACGTTTTCGGAGCTGTGCCCCAATTCAGTGCGTTCGCGCAGCACTTCGATTGCTGGCAGCGTGATCGGCGATCGGAAAAGGGAAAAACGCAAATCGAGCGAGTTCGCCCCCAAGACGACGTTGCGTTCTAGAGTTGCATACCCGGTGTCGCTGACTCGAATGGTGTACGTGCCTGGTCGCAGCGTGATGACGAACCGACCGGAGGCATCCGTTGTGACGACCGACCGCGTTTCGACAACGGAAACGGCAGCGCCAGCAATCGGCTCACCGCTCGCAGTCGAAGTGACCGCTCCGGTCACTTCGTATACCGATTGTTCCTGCGCTCGTGCTCGGACAGGAAGGGCCATCATACCGACGGCCGCTGAAAAAAGTGCCAGTGCCTTCTTGCTCATTTTGTCAGGCAGTAGTGATGGTCGCTCACGTGATGGACTTTTGTTTGTGATGTTTCCCCGCCCCACTATGGATGGCTTCCCAACATCCCTGGGGGAACAGCCTCACAGCTAATTGAGAATGAACCCCATTCTCAATGCTCTTAACACAGGGAGAAATTTAGAACGTCCCACCTTAGCGTGTCAATGGCGGGACAA
>JAZFQE010000056.1:0-3170 GCA_036444955.1 Gemmatimonadales bacterium | reverse complement strand
ATACATGCCGCAACGGAATGCTTTATTACAAGTGCTACTCGCGAAATTGTGCCAGTAAAGAGTCTACGGCTTGAGGATGGGACATTGCTAAAGTTTCCGATGGGTGGTGGCAACGTTACACGGATGTTGAGCTCCTTATACAAGGACTATGTGGATCGCTACCGGCAAGAGAACATTGACAGCCGTTTGTTTAGCTTATGAAGACGCCAAAGGTGGTGCGCTCGCTGCGTTCGCCCAGGCGCTGCAGAGACAGTTAGTTGGCCGGCCGCTATTGGCCGTTCGACAAATATCAATTTTGAGTTAACCTCTCACGTAATCACTGCTGGAGGGGAAACATGATGTTGATGGATCTGGACACACCAGGTGAAATCCCAGGCAGCTGCGGTATGCGGTTGAGATCGTCGAGGACGGTACGCGGAACAATCGCCGCAGCACTGAGCCTCTGCTGTTTACTGGGAGCCATCGCACCTGTCCAAGGTGCCGGTGTTGAAAGTCAGCTCGGTCAAGTCGCGTTTGAGGTTTCGTGCAATCGTCCGGCACAGGCCTCCTTCAACGAGGCTGTCGCCTGGCTCCATTCTTTCGAATATGAGCGGGCCGAGGCCACCTTCCACGGGGTTCTGGACCACGATCCATCTTGCGCCATGGCGTACTGGGGTATGGCGATGAGCTTGTGGCACCAGCTGTGGGCGACTCCGCCAAGCCCGGCCGCGCTGGCAAGAGGTGCGGAATACGTGCGGCACGCACAGGCACTCGCGCCGACATCCAGCCGGGAAACGAGGTACGTCGAAGCCATCGGTGCCTTCTATTCGGGCACGGAGAAATTCAATCACCGCACCCGTGCTCTGGCCTACGAAAAGGCCATGGGGGAGTTGCACTCGAGCCATCCAGAGGATCGAGAGGCAAGCATCTTCTATGCGCTGTCACTCTTGGCCACGGCGCCTCCGACGGACAAGACATTCGAGAACCAACTCAAGTCCGGAGCATTGCTGGAAGCGGTGCTCGACGACACCCCTGAGCATCCGGGCACCACCCACTACATCATTCACAGCTACGACTATCCGGAGCTGGCCGAACGAGCGTTGGAGGCCGCGCGGCGATACGCCAGGATTGCCCCCGCGTCGGCTCACGCGAACCATATGCCATCACACATCTTCACGCGCCGCGGTCTGTGGCGGGAATCGATCGCGACGAATCTCAATGCCGCGGCGGCTGGAAGGGCCTTTGCACGGGCTCGCGGCATGAAGGGGCGCTGGGATGAGGAGCTTCATGCAATCTCGTATTTAATGTACGCGTATCTCCAGGGTGCTCAGGACACGAAGGCCAGGGAGATTCTTAACGATACGCAGACGATCATGGCGGTTGAGCCCGTAGGTATTAAGGCCGCCTACCCGTTTGCGTCGAACCCCGCCCGCTTCCTCCTCGAACGGCGGCTCTGGAACGACGCCGCGGCACTGGCCGTGCTGCCCGACTGGTTCCCTTGGGAGGACTATCCCGCGGCACACGCGATCACCTATTTCACGCGCGCGTTGGGCGCGGCGCGTATGGGAGATCCAGAGCAGGCGAAGGCGGAACTTAAGATGCTCAAAAAGCTTCGCCGGGCTTTGCCTGGCGATGCAAGCGCGTATTGGCGCGCCCAACTCGAAGTTCAGACGAACACAGTCGAAGCCTGGATCGCTCACGCGGAGGGCCGCGAGGAACAAGCACTCGCCCTCATGCGATCCGCGGCAAACCTGGAAGACGAAGTTGACAAGCTTCCTATCACTCCCGGCGAGGTTCTCCCCGCGCGCGAGCTGCTCGCCGACATGCTCCTGGAGCAAGACGACCTCGCGACGGCCTTGGAGGAGTACGAGGCAGTGCTTCGAGCGGCACCGAACCGCTTCAACGCGCTCTTTGGTGCGGGATCCGCGGCCGATCGTATCGGCAATCGGGTAAAAGCCAGATATTACTACGAGGCGCTGCTCGCCCAGTCCGAGTTGTCGGACGGAATGAGACCGGCGCTGGAACACGCACGAGATTTCCTCTCCGCGATCTAGGGCGTCGGCTCTTGGCCGACTGCCGCAGACCGCGGGTTTTTACTTATCAACAGTCTGATAATTTTCAGTCTTCGCCATCATCCATGGAGAGATCCGGGCGATGTTCGAAGATGGTGTACTCGCTGCTCAAGAAGCTGCTACCGAAATCATTGAAAAGCCGGGCTGTTTCTTCCGCCCCGATGTGCTCCGATGCGAACTCGAAGAATGACTGGTCAGGTGGTTCCATATCGGCAAAATTGGCATAGGGCGTGACAATACTCAGTTCGGAATCACCGCCAACGTATGATGTCCAGGCCCACGGACGGCTCCATCCGTGTTCCTTGCCAACAGTGGACAACGCCTTGATTGCTGCTTGCCTGGTGCCTGTTGTACCCGGCTTCAGCCGCCATGAAGTGACCCCGAAGTAGCGGTAGGCGGGAGGATCCTCCGGCCAATTGCTGTTATCAAGGTCCAAGGTTTGAAAATGGTGATGGTAGTCGTCGACATATTGCGCCACGTGTTCATTCCAGTGGTCAAAAATACCGGAACTTTGGGACCACTCGGCATACGCATCTGCATCAGCCCACTTGAAGCAGCAATAGCGCACGCCATATGCGTCCATTTCACCGCCCGCAACCACCGTGTAGGTCTGCCAGTTGCGCGGATCTCCTGCCTCCTTGCGTGCAGCCAGGTGGGTTTTGAAGGCCTCTTCGAATGCAGCGGAGTTAGGATAGTCAACCGTAATGATCCACAAGTCGGCCACATTTGGCGGGCTTTCGTCCTGCGCCTGTGCGGACACAATTACGAGCAAAAGAGATAAGGACACAAGGGCTGTCAATAGATTTTTTCTTTTCATGGCTATTCCCTCAATAGAATTTGAAATCAGTCAAAGTATAGGAAGAACAAACGCCCTTTTCCACAAAATCCGCTTTGTTGAACAACCGTTCATCCTGCCTTTTTACCCCGATCACTGCGAAACCGGTTAACTTGACCGTCCGTTTCGGGCCGTTAGCGGACTATCAGAATATTGGTTTCAGCCAAAATGAGTGGCCGCTTTACCCCCGAAAGTGGACATTGACTTGATAGAATGCTGAACGACCGCTACCGACCCAAAACGGACATCAACAGTATTTCGCCACGAACGGTTAGCTGGTAGAG
>JAZFQE010000055.1:0-2915 GCA_036444955.1 Gemmatimonadales bacterium | reverse complement strand
GTCTCATGGTGTACGGCATTCAAGCGGAGGAATATGGTGACGAGAGCGTGAGCACAAAGCTGGCCATGACCTCCTTTACACCAGTGGCTCGGTAAGCCGACTGGATTTTCTCGGGTAAAATCCTCTTGATTGGCAGCTCGTCACGGGCTCAAAATACTACGATGTACTACATCATGTAGTGTTTTGGCATCTGGACGACCACTTTTTCCGTCGAAATTCGACCACCGGATTTGACCAAAACCCATTCTACGCTATGCTCACCCGTTCGAAGAGCCACAATTGCTGGGCGGGGAAAGGCAGCCGGGCCTGACGCAGCAGGGGCCGTGGGCGATAGAGCACGAAGGATTCTTGAGGATTGAGTGCAATCAGCGAACCCTGCTGTTGACGTGCGGCAAACGGGCTCGGATAAAATCGGCCGACCCGGATGTCTTTGACCTTGCGCTCGCGAAGGTCGTAGCGGCAGTGATATTCGGCTAAGAGCACATTGTCAAAGACCGCCCGCAGCTCCTCGCCGTACACCCAAAGCAACACCTGCGTCTGGGGCAAGCCCTGGTCCACATAAAAGTGGTACGAGTGCAAGGTGACGCAGCCATAGCGATTGGTGATGCGCGGAAACAGGGCCCGCGAGAACTTGCGCTCGAGCTCCTCGGGTGTATACAGCCGACCTTTGGCCTCGCCTAAGACCTCGAGCGGGATGGGGGGCTGAAACTTTGCGTGGAGCAAGCCCTGATGGGCTGTGGTGTTGTACAGTTGGAGGAAGTCCTGGTGGGCCTGTTCGAACTCGAGCGGTGTGCGGGTCAAGGAAAACTGGTAGTCATACAAGCGCCGTTGGATATTAAAATGCGTCTCCATCAGGTTCAGGTAGCTTTCCCCTGCGGTGCTCGTAATTCTTTTATGGTCAATCCCGAGGCGGACACAGACCGCTTCGAACTCATGGGAGATATACGCGCCGCCTTTGTCGGAGATCACGTGTTGCGGCGCGCCATAGTGCAAACATGCGGTGTAGAGCACCAGTAACGCCACCCAACTCGCTTCCGATGGGGCCACGGCACCGGCCAACATGGTGCGGGAATAGCCATCGAGGACAATCAGGCTCCACCACCGCACCCCGTCGATGGCAAAGTCCATCATACGACCATCAATAAACCAATACTCATGGGGGCACTGGGCTTTGTAGGGATGCGGCTGCGGGTCTTTGCGCGCTGTTTTGGGGCGGACATGGGGGATGTCGGTATAGACGCGTTTGTTGAGAGCCATGACTCGGCCCACCGTGCGCTCCGAAATCTCCGTGTTGCCCAGCACACTCCAAATGCGAAAGCGGCCGGCATCGGGATGACGCTTTTGCAGATGATAGACTGCGAGCATCAGCGGCAGCCACACCTTGCGTACCGGGGCGTTCGGCGCTGAGCTTGTGTTCTCCAAAGAGGCCAAGTTGTCGGTCTCAAAACGGCCAATCCACTCGTTGATGGTGGGACGTGAGACGCGTAAAAACCGGCTGATACTGCGTTTATTCCAGCCTTGAAAATAGAGTGCAATGACCTGCTGGCGGGCTTGAGAGCGCTCGGGATAACTGTGGTAGTCGAGCAGCGGTAGTTGCTCGGGTGAGGACGGTGGCAACGCACTCCAGAGGCGCTTCATAGTGGAGTGAGACATACGGTAATTCAATGTATAGACAATGATGCGGGTGAGTTCTCGGTACTGAAACCCATCGTAAAGGCCTTTGAGCCGCCTGAGTTCTTGCACGACCGCCTCCGGTACGCGCCCCCGGCGACCAGACAGGCCGATGTGGAGATGGCCGGGCAGGAGGCCGAGCATCCCTTGCTGCGCAAAGCGCCGTGTGAGGGTGCCAATCGTTTCGGGATGGCTGCGGGTTTCCTCAGCCCGCTGGATGGCAGTGCGATCCTGCCAGAGCACCAACGGCCGAATGATCTCATAGCGTCGCTGAATCGGGTCGCGGAAGCGCTCTTGAAGCCGGTCAAACTCCAGCTGTGGTTGCATCTGGGGCTCCTCCCCTGCTGGTCCCCCCACACAAGCGGGGGGGGCTCATTATGATCGCCTGGCGCCAGGCGAGTGACACGTCCACCCGAGGGGAGCGTATCCACAGCCATCGCTTGTCAGGCGGTTGTCGGGATGAGTTGTCGAGAGGGGACCTATTGTAGCGATGCGTGGGCAGGGGCGCCATGGCTCGACGTCTCTTCTTTCCGATCCGAGACGGACGGGGGAGAGCGGGGAAGGAAACGGCCCCGATCAGTGACGCCAACGGAGCCGGACAGAGAGGTGGCCAGTGACGCTCCGATAGGCCGCCTGCCACTGCGCGCGTTGGGCATGGCGTTCTAGGAACCCGGCGAGTTGCTCGTGCTCATCGCGCCAGCTTTGCAGGGCTTTTCGCATCGCCGCGTTGCGTGAGGATTTCACCCCCGATAGAACTCACTCCAATCGAGAGAGCGATCGAGTCGCCGAATCAGCACATGGGGGAGGCGGGCACTGATAATCTGGCAGCCGTCTCGCTTCTTTGCGGGCATAAATTCCCTCTCATGGAACTCGCAAACACTACATGATGTAGTACATCGTAGTCTTTTGAGCCCGTGACGAGCTGCCAATCAAGAGGATTTTACCCGAGAAAATCCAGTCGGCTTACCGAGCCACTGGTGTAAAGGAGGTCATGGCCAGCTTTGGAGGCAGCACGTTACTCGCCCTCGCGCGTGGATTTGACCTCAATCAGCACGTCGTTGTGGAGAGCTTCTGCAGCGTATTGGACGACAGCATTGACATCCTCAACCGTGAGCTCAGGGTAGGCGTCGACAATCTCAGCATGGGACATGCCATGGGAGAGCAATCCCAAGATATGCTCAACACTGAGACGTGTGCCTTCCACGATCGGTTTCCCGCCGAGGATCTCAGGATCCGCAATGATA
>JAZFQE010000054.1:0-12269 GCA_036444955.1 Gemmatimonadales bacterium | reverse complement strand
AACGGCGAACTGCTCGATGACAAGGCGCATGAACTGTTCCGGATTGAAGTGTGAGAGCTCTGTAGTGAAAGGAAGGATTACGACGTAGTCGACATCACACTGCGCCAGGATCTCCCGTCGCTCGTCGGCAACAGTGAGCAGTGGGGGCGCCGCCCGCGGGTTCACGATCTCCATTGGGTGGGGTGCGAACGTGACGAGAAGACTCGAGAGATTTGCAGATCGCGCCCGCCGGGCAATTTCGTCCAATACTTCGCGATGTCCTCTGTGGACACCGTCGAACGTACCTACCGTGATCACTGTTCCAGCGACGTGCGGAGGTAATCCTGAAATATCGGGATTCAATTGAACACAATTCGAGGTTTCAGCACTGAGCCATCAGACTCAGCTACGGCGACCAAATCACCCGCCGAAACGAGCGCCACGTCCCCGGTGTGGCCAACTGACTTCTCAACCGCTTTCCCGTTCGTAACTGCGGTCTTTTCGTCGTCGTTGAGCGATATTCGCGGCAAGTGCGACACTGCGGATGCTGGCGGCCGAAGATGTTGCTCACTCAACACGTCCGCAGCCACCGCCTCGCCAACATCGAAATCCCCTATGCGAGTCCGCCTGAGCTCTTTGAGACAGGCACCGCACCCGAGCCTCTCCCCCATGTCCCGGGCCAGCGCACGTATATAGGCCCCACTGCCTGTGCCGGCGATAAATTGAATCTCCCGTCCGTTACGCCCCAACATCTCGAACTCCGACACTTCAATTTCGACAGGCGCCAACCGTATCTCTTCTCCTCTTCGGACACGACGATGCGCTGGAACGCCGCCGACCTTCTTCGCGGAGTAGTCGGGTGGTGTCTGTAGGTATCTTCCCTTCAGTCCGTTCATCGCCTCTCTCACCGACGAATCAGCAACGTCAACCTCATGAGCTGAAAGTACGTCCCCCGTTATGTCGTCGGTGTCGGTTACGGTACCGAGCAAAATGGTTCCCGTGTATCGCTTTGGGAGATCGAGAAGGAATCGTGAGAGCCTAGTTGCCCTCCCGATCAATAGAATCAGTAGGCCTGTGGCAAAAGGATCCAACGTGCCACAATGCCCAACTCGCCTGACGCCAAGCGCTTTTCGGGCCATGCCGACTACCTCGTGCGAAGTCGGGCCGGCAAGTTTATCTACGAGGATTATTCCGTCAGTCAGTCTGGGACTCTTCGCTCCGCAGGCTCGACAGGATTTGATCGACTCGAGCAGCGCGCTCTAGACCGGTATCTATTTCGAAGCGAAGTTCTGGGACAGTCCTAAGCTCGAGTGTTCGGGCAAGGATGGATCGGATGAAGCCACGCGCGCTGTTGACGCCCTCCAGCGCCTTTTGTTTCTCTTCATCATCTCCCATCACACTTATGCGCACTCGCGCCAACGACAGATCACGAGTCACGTCGACGGAAGTCACGGTCACGAAACCCACCCGCGGATCGTTGACTTCGGAAGCAAGGGCATCGGCAATAGCTTCCTTGACCAACGTCGAGATTCGCTCGGACCGGTGACTACCGGGCTGCCTCAAAGGAACGACTTTGTAGAGTTGATGATTCGAGCGAGGTCGTGTCGGCACAGTAGGCCATCTGCCGCGCCGAGCACCTTTTCGGCCTGCCTCCTATCGGTCGCAACTACACAGCACGCCAGCTCTGAGCGCTGCCAAAGATCCTGATGGTCGGTTTCCGCGACCGAGACATTGAACTTTCTGTGCAGCCGATCTTTGATGCTCTTTACTATGCGTCGCTTGTCCTTCAGCGATGCGCACCCCGCAAGTTGTAGATCCCAAGAGATCACACCTACGATCAACCTACGACTCTCCGCCCACGTCAGCTGTGTCCAGCGTGCGGGCGATTTCTTGAACGATGAACGCTTCGAGAACGTCCCCAACTTTGAGGTCATTGAAATTCTCAACGCCGATACCGCACTCTAGCCCTTCCCTCACCTCGCGAACATCTTCCTTGAATCGCTTCAGACTGGCGAGCTTGCTCCCGTAGATCTCGACGCCGCCTCTTACAACCCGCACCTGCGCGGTGCGCTGGATGACACCTGAGTTCACGCTACATCCAGCGATGGTGCCGACTCCGGAAATCTTGAAAATCTGTCGAACCTCAGCCTCACCCAGTACGATTTCACGCTGTTCGGGTGCAAGTAGACCCTCCAACGCCGCCCGGATTTCGTCTACCGCTTCGTAGATAACCCGGTAGGTCTTAATCTCCACCTTTTCCCGTTCCGCAGCAGCCCGCGCATTGCCATCCGGCCTCACGTGAAATCCGATAACGATCGCATCCGACGCCTTGGCGAGAAGCACGTCGCTCTCGTTTATCGCGCCGACGCCGCGGTGAATCACCTCCACGCGAACCTCGTCAGTCGAAATTCGGTGGAACGCATCCGCCAGTGCCTCGGCGGGACCTCCTTGGTCCGCTTTGATGATGATCCTGAGAACTTGTACCATCCCCTCTTCGATTTGCTTCGACACATCCTCCAGGGAAACGGCCCGCGACGTCCGGCGATGCGAAGCTTCACGATCCAAACGGTGGCGCTTCTGAGCTATTTCCCGGGCCTCGTGAGCGCTGGCAACCACAGTGAATACGTCACCCGCGTACGGCACGCCCTCAAATCCGAGAACCTGTACTGGGACTGACGGACCGGCAGAAGTGATCTTCTTGCCACGTTCGTCGAACATTGCTCTCACGCGTCCCGCCTGGTTGCCGCAGATAAAATCTTGGCCCGTCTTCACGGTACCGGTCTGAACTAGCACTGTCGCGACCGGCCCCTTACCCGGATCAAGCGCGCTCTCGATAACTGCGCCACGCCCTAACTTCTTGGGATTAGCTTTAAGGTCGAGCACCTCAGCTTGGAGCAGGATTCTTTCAAACAGGTCCTCAATGCCCTCTCCCGTCTTCGCAGAAATCGCCGATGCCAAGACGTCACCTCCAAACTCTTCCAACACCACTTCATGCTGAAGGAGGTCCTGCTTGACCTTTTCAACGTTGGCCGCTGGAAGGTCGATCTTGTTAATTGCGACGATAAGCGGAACACCGGCCGTTCTTGCGTGACTGATTGCTTCGACTGTCTGCGGCATTACCTGATCGTCGGCGGCCACGACCAAAACGACCAGGTCGGTAACCTGAGCCCCGCGGGCTCGCATCGCAGTGAACGCTTCGTGACCCGGAGTGTCCAGGAAGGTCACCACCTTGCCACCCTCGCGCTCGACATGGTAGGCACCGATGTGTTGTGTGATGCTACCTGCCTCACCGGCTATCACATTGGTCTTTCTGATGTGGTCCAGGAGAGAGGTCTTGCCATGATCCACGTGACCCATCACCGTAACCACCGGCGGTCGAGCCCTGAGATCTTCCTCGGCATCCTCAGTTTCGACCAGAAGATCCGTCGGAGCATACTCCTCTTCGCGAACGGCGTTGAAGCCGAACTCACCGGCTATCAGCTCAATTTGATCGAAATCGAGGCGCTGGTTGACGGTGACCATCATGCCGAGCTGCTTGAAGCAGAACGCCACTATATCGGTCGACGGAACCTGCAGCGTCTCGGCAAGCTCCGAGACCGTGATGAACTCGTTTACGCGAACCAGCACCTTCTCGAGTTCTTTCTCCTCCTCGCGACGCAGTTCTTCCAGTTCCCGGAAGCCAGGTTCGTCGCCGCGACGCACTTTCGTTTTTTTCGGCGCTCCGGTCTTTAGCGTTGCGAGTGTGCGGCTGATGTTCGCCTGGACAGCCTCGCGGTCGACGGAAGCTCGCTTACCACGCTTTCGCTTCTTCTTCTCTCTGCGCCTCTCCTCGGCAATGTCTCCCGGCGCCGCCGATGCCACCGGTCTCGGCGTGGCAGAAGCCACGGGCTTGATCGCGCTCACGACGGGGCGCGGTATACGGTGCGGTACGAAGGACTTCGCTCCGGGTCCCGGCTGACCGATAAACGGCTCGGGAGCCTGCGGGCGGGCGACACTCTCGGAGGTGGACCCCACCGCGAGTTCTTCACCTGCCGCTGCCGGCGGAGCAACCTCTTCAACCACTGCGTCCGCCACGCCGGAGTCAGGAGTAACCACTGTACTGTCTGCGGGAAAAACAAGCGCCGCCGGCTCCTCAGCCCGAACCTCGAGTGGGATGCCAGCTTCTTTGGTGTCGGGGGGTAGAGCTTCCTCCTGGGTCTCCTGCGCCGCCGTCATCGCGGCCACGTCGGCAGCGGTTCGCCGTCGTCGAACTGGGTGTTTCTTAGCCAGAGCAGCGGTCTTAGCGGGGGCAGTTCCGCGCGCTCTGCGCCGCGGCTTCTTTACTTTTTCCGGCTTGCGCCTCTTATCGCGCTCCCAACGCGCCCTGACTAACGCAACCTGGCCATCGTCCAGGGAGGATAGGTGGCTGCGAACGTGTATGTCCATACCCGAGAGCAACTTGATGACATGGTCGCTCTCGATCCCAAACTCCGTAGCGAGCTCATGGACACGCGTCTTGGCCAATCAAACCTCCTGAATCTCACAAAATAAGTTTTCGCCTTACGCCCGACGCCAGATGGCGATCCTTCACGCCCACCGCCTGAACCGAACCCCTTCCTAAATCGGCTCCGAGCTCACTTGCATCCGGACCTATGACCACAGGAACCCTCTTCGCCTTCGCGAGTCGGACAACCTTTTCCCCGGTTCGTTGGCTCGCATCGCTCGCAACTATTACCAGCACGAGGCCACCCCTCTGAAGCTCCCGTCTCACACTCCCCGTACCAATTACAACCTTTCCGGCTCGCAGACCTAGGCCAATCAAGCCTCTTAGTCCAGCACGCACCGGTTAGGTTCCAGCGGGCTCCTCCAGGGCTTTAGTGCTCGCTTCGGCGCCCTCCGCCGGCTCGGCTTCAGCCTCTGAGTCTGGATTCTCCTCCGTAAGCTCGGCCAGAAAATCCATCAGAACACCTGCCTGCTGGTCGGAGAGACCTTCCACTTTGACCACGTCCTCGAGCTCAAGGTCGAGCACATCCTTAAGCGTCTTGTAGCCAGCGCTGTCGAGCGCCTCGACAACGTCGGTCGGGATGCCCTTCAGCTCCCTCAAGCTCACTTCCGCCATCAACTCGTCGCCCGGTGGCAGGGGAGCAAACAGCGGGCCCTCCCCTCCACGCTCAAGCCATTCGCGGCTTGAATAGAGGTCTATCTTCCAGCCGGTCAACTCGGAGGCCAGCCGCACGTTCTGGCCGTTCCTGCCTATTGCGAGCGAAAGTTGGTCCTCGTCCACAACCGCATGGATCGTCAGCGTGTCCGGATCGGAGAACACTCGCGACACCCGCGCCGGCGCGAGCGCCAACTTCGCAAACCGCTCCGGATCGGGGGACCAAGGTACGATATCGATTCGCTCACCTCCAAGCTCGTTAACCACGGCCTGAACGCGGCTGCCCTTCATTCCCACACATGCCCCTACCGGGTCCACGGAGTCATCTCGCGAAGAGACAGATATTTTCGTTCTGCTACCAACATCTCTCGCTCCTCCGCGGATCTCGACAATACCCTGCTGGATCTCCGGCACCTCCAGCTTGAACAGAGCCGCCACGAACGCTGGATCGCCGCGCGACAGAATCAGCCTGGGACCCTTGGGTGTTTCCTCGAGTCTCTTCAGCACTGATCGAATAGAGTCTCCCTGGTGGAAGTGCTCGCGGTGGTTCTGTTCTCTGTAAGGGATGATCGCTTCGGCCTCTCTGAAATTGTGTATCATAATTACCAGACGGCCGCGTTCGATCTGCTGGATCTCACCCATAACAAGCTCACCCACCAGGTCACCGAACTCCTCGCGTATGCGCGAGCGCTCGCCCTCACGCACGCGCTGAATAATGCGCTGCTTGGCAGCCAGTACAGAAGTGCGACCGAAGTCCTCGAAAGGAACTTCCTCTTCGAGCACGTCCCCGACCTGGAATGCCTCGTCCTCCCAGCGAGCCTCCTCGAGAGAAATCTGGCAGGCACTGTCCTCAACGCTCTCGACCACATTCCGCAGAATGGAAACCTTTATTGAGCCTCCCATTTCCTCAATTGTAATCTCCGCCTGAACTGTCAGACCGTAGCGCTTTACAAGGGCGGCATGGATGCCATCCCGCAACAGATCCGTCAGTTCCTCATGGTTAAGTTGCTTTAGGTTCGCTAGCTCGCGTATCGCATCTAGGACTTGCGTCGGTGTTGTCACAACCGCTCCCTCGTTAAGTCCATTCAAAAATTCAACTTCGTCTTACCAATCGACGGCTAACGTCGCGTTCAGGGAGTCTGAGATCTCTACCTCGACACCCCGTTCGTCTCCCACGGGCAACAACTGCACTGTATCGAACGCAACAGACAAAATTTGAGCTCTCACCCTGCCCCGTTCTGGGAGCCTCACATTCACCTCGTGCCCGACAAACTGCTCCCAGTGATTACGCCACCGGATCGGCCGTTCAAGGCCTGGCGAAGACACCTCCAACACGTACGCGCGTCCCAGGATCTCCGAAGAGTCCAGCCAAGTTTCAAGAACCCGGCTGATTCGGGCGCAGTCTTCGACCGTCACGCCTTGTCCCGGCCGCGAGCCCGGTAGGTCAATCCGCACCTGTAACCGCACTCGTCTACCGCCAGTGCCCTCCCGAAAATCCGCCAACTCGTAGCCCTCCTGGGCCACCCTGTACTTCACTTCGGCAAGCAGATCTTTGTACTCTCCGGACATTTTTCTCGCCAAAAAAAAGCGCGGGCACATCGTGTCCCCGCACGCCTTCAATCTACCTCAGGTCGAAAACGGGGTCAACCCGCGGGACGACCTAAGTACGCAACCATTCGACTGTTAGAGCCATGCGAGCGCCTATGGGAGTGGAAAAGCTGGTCATCGTGAAAGCTGCACCACGAGCTGATGGATACGCGCTCGACCCCCAAGCTGGCAGCCCGCCGCACCAGCTCATCCCGCAGATCGAGAGACCCCGCGTCGCTGCAGCGCCTTCCCGAGACCACCGACAAGACCTCAGATCCCACTTCATAACACTCGCCACAAATCCCAACGCCGCAATGGATTACGAGGTTTTCCACAGACGCCTCCGCGGTCTCGCACAGGTGTGCCACCCCAGCTTCGAGTATCCCGGCTGCAACGCCTCGCCAGCCCGCGTGGAAAAGGCCGATCACCCCCGTTTCGGGGCTGGCAATGTAGATAGGTATACAGTCGGCCACCGTCACCGTCAGCAGCACACCCGCCATGTCAGTGACATGTCCATCAACCCCATCAACAACCAGCAACCCCTGGTGCGCCTCACGGTGGGTGCGAACCACGGCGCTATGGACCTGCCTTGCAACGACAAACGAGTGAAAACGGTGGCGCTCCGAATAGCGAAACCGTTCCCAGCGTTCCAGCACCACTTCAGATGGTTGATCCGAGACGAGAGCTAGATCTTCATCTGCACTCGTTATCCCCGCGACCAGATCGAACTCCTTGCGCCACTCATCGAGTTCGTAGCGGCGCCCTCTACTAGTATTCTTCGTGCGTTCAGTTACGGATCTGCCCGCAGTAACCAATCGGCTCACTGCCTCTCGATTTCAGCTCCCACCGCTCTCAGGCGCTCATCGATCCGCTCATAACCTCGGTCGATCTGGGCGATGTTATTAATCTCGGTCTCACCTTCCGCAGCGAGCGCGGCAAGCAGAATCGCCATTCCGGCGCGTATGTCCGGGCTTTCAACCGTCCCCCCGTGAAGCTTCGCCGGACCCCACACCACAGCTCTGTGTGGGTCACACAGTACGATCTTGGCTCCCATAGCAATCAACTTGTCGACGAAGAAGAGTCTCGATTCGAACATCTTCTCAAAGATCATTACGACACCCGTGCACTGGGTGGCCACCACCGTGGCGATCGGCGTGAGATCTGCCGGAAACGCCGGCCAAGGACCGTCTTCGATCTTCGAAATGTGCCCGCCCACGTCAGTACCGATCCGCTTTTCCTGGGACTCCTCGACGACTAGCGAATTCCCGACGAGCCGAGGCCTAATGCCCAACTTGCTGAAGCTAAGCAGGATCGACGTGAGATCTTCGGCTCGCACGCCGTCAATCGTAATCTCGCTGTTTGTAATCGCTGCCAATCCTAAGAAGCTGCCGACCTCGATGTGATCGGGTCCCACCTCGAGTCTAGCCCCGCTCAGTCCTTCCACACCCTCGACCATCAATACGTTGGTACCGATACCGCTGATGCGGGCCCCCATCACAACTAGAGCCTGGGCCAAGTCCTGAACGTGCGGCTCGCAAGCCGCGTTGCGCAGAGTTGTACGTCCTTTCGCGAGAACGGCTGCCATAAGTGCATTCTCAGTAGCCGTGACGCTAGCCTCGTCCAGGAAAATGTCGGCACCCTCGAGACTCTTTGCTCTCACGTTGTAGGCAGCGCCCACAGTGACTTCCGCACCCAAACCCTCAAACGCAAGAAAATGAGTGTCCACTCTACGGCGCCCGATTACGTCGCCTCCTGGCGGTGGCAAAGTAATCTCACCGAACCGGCCCAACATCGGTCCGGCGAGCAGTATCGATGCTCTGATTTTCGCACTCAGCTCGCGATCCACAGGCCGCGGCTCCACACCGCTGGGATCTATCGCCAATGAGTTCTCGCCCACCCAATCGCACTTAGCCCCGAGTTCGGTGATGAGCGCCAGCAGATAGTTTACGTCATGTATTCTGGGAACGTTGGTCAGTTCGCATGGTTGTTCGGCCATGAGTGTGGCCGCGATCATCGGAAGCGCTGCGTTCTTGTTTCCCGACGGCCGCAGGGTGCCAGTGAGTTGCCGCCCACCACGAACCAGAAATTTGTCGCTCATATCGACGCCAACCATACGGTGCAACTGGCCACTGAGTCAAGACACATTCCTTGACACACACCCCGCCGTCTCAGAACTTGTGACGTTGCATGTATTGAGTAATGCTTTAGGGAAGACGGGTGGGGTAGTGAAACGCAAGGAGGATGGATGGGCTGGGCTCCTACGCTAACGGCAATTTCGGTCGCAATCATCGCGGTCATATTGATTGTGACAACTGTGCTACTGCTAATGTGGTTCCGCGACATTGACCGGCTGGCAGCGAGCCTGGAGAAACTCTTGACGTCTTTACACAAGAGCGCGGGACCCGCACTGGCGTCGGCCAAGGACCTAGCAGAAGAGGCCACTCGCATTGCAGGGACGCTTCGGCATGAGGCTGAAGAGATAACTGAAACGTCCAGAATCGTCAGAAAGAAGGTCAAGAGAGCAACCGATGCAATAGAAGAGCGCCTGATCAACCTGGATGCCCTCGTGGAAGTAGCACAGGGCGAGCTAGAGGAAACTGTACTGGACGTGGCCGCCGCCTTGAGAACCGGGAGGAAGAGTGCGTCCCTTTTCAGGAGCTTGAGGCGCGCGGTCAGGGGCAGAAAGAAATAACGTTGACATTACGCCGGATCAGCATCGCGTTGACGGTCGCTCTGGTTGCGGTCGCTGTCGCACCGAGTCTAGCGCACGCCTGGACGCCGGGCACGCACGTCTTTCTCGGCGAATCGGTGCTCGCCAACCTCGCGAGCCTCCCCGGTTGGGTGGTGGAGCTCGTGCGAGCGTTTCCTTACGACTATCTGTACGGCAACATTGCGGCCGATACATCCATTGCGAAAAAATACGCGCCCGTGGGCAGGCACTGTCACTCGTGGCACGTGGGGCGCGAGATTTACGAGCGGGCTGAAACCGAATCGCTACGCGCCTTCGGGCTCGGGTATCTCTCGCACCTTGCCGCCGACAGTGTTGCCCACAACTACTTCGTTCCCCGTCAGCTCGTAATCACATCTCGAACGATCGCGCTGGGCCATTCCTGGTGGGAGAGCAGATTCGAGACCCATCTCGGTGAGCAGTACGCGCGAACCGCCATGCATCTGATACGCTTGGATCACAGCGCTAGCGATTACCACCTCGACAATATCCTGTCCCCTACGATCTTCTCTGTGCGCACCAGCAGGCGCTTGTTCAGAGGTATGGTTGGATTGATTGAGACACAGAGTTGGCAGAGCGCATTTCGCGCTATCGCGGAGAATAGCCGTTGGGATCTGGAGGACCAAGACATCGGCAGCCAGATGGGTATGTCATTCGACTTGATCATGGAGATGCTGAGTCGTTTGGACGGAGAGCCTCACAGCGCCCAGCGTCTCGATCCATCCGGACATTCCTCGTTGAAATTAGCGAAAGCTATCCGCTTGGATGTGCTCAAAGGCAAGATACCAGCGGATATCCGCCACCTGAGTGAGCTCGCCGAGGAAAATTTCGGGCTTCCTGAAAGCCCGGCTGACTACTGGGAGAACTCGCAGTCCCATCGACCCTGGGGTACCCCGCCCGAGGTCAAAGAAGCCTAAGAATCCGCCTCGCTCCGCACCAGCTCCCTCACACGCTTGGGATCGGCGCTCCCACCCGAGAGTCTCACTATTCGACCAGTAAAAAAGTCGACGAGTCTCTCTTCTCCGTTGCGTAGCCTGTCAAGCTCGCTCGGGTGTTCCGCAAACGCTCGTGACGCCCATTGAGCGAGTTGAGACTGGTGCGATACTTGAATCACGCCCATCCGCTCGGCTAGCTGCTCGGCTGTTTTTTGTTCGTCTCGGTTGAGCGCCATCTGTGCCAAGATCTTTTTTCCCGCCTGGCGACTTACCGTCCCGGAGACGCAAAGATTGATCACATCGGCAACAGCCTCGGGTTCCATGAACTCACCATGCACCGGAGTCAAGCGCAGCACATCGTTCATAACCCAGGTCGCAACCTCTTTGGCACTCACCTGTGCAAGTGGTACAACAGCTTCATAGTAGCTGGCCAGCTTCCGAGTGGACGTAAGAACTCGGGCGTCAGAGGGAGACAGACGGAATTCAGATACGAACCGCTCCCTTCGCGACTCCGGAAGCTCGGGTATGTTGTCGCGCTCATGCCGGGCTAGAGCCGCACTGACTACCAGAGGTGGAATGTCAGGCTCTGGAAAGTAACGGTAGTCGTGGCTCTCCTCTTTTGTGCGTGTCGGTCTTATGTCAGAGATGCGGCCAGTGTATGTAACGAGGTGAACCTCGCCTCCCGCTTCCAGCGTCGCAATCTGAAGGTCGCGTAACTGCGACAGTGCCCGCTCTACACCGGCAAACGAGTTCATGTTCTTCACTTCCTGCCTCGTCCCTAGCGCTAGGGATCCAGGCCGACGCACGGAAAGGTTAGCGTCTACCCGCAGGCTTCCTTCCTCCATGTTGCAGTCGGATACCTCGATATACTGCAACAGTTGCTTGAGAGTGCCCAGGTAGGCCCTCGCGTTAGCCGGAGAGCGAAGGTCCGGTTCCGACACGATTTCGATCAGCGGAATGCCTGAACGGTTGAAGTCAATCGCCGTCCTTCCCGGTACCCGGTCGTGAAACGACTTGCCGGCGTCCTCTTCCAGATGAAGTCTTGTGATACCCACCGCCGCAGCTGTACCCTCCGAACTTCCAATCCGCAGCGACCCGTGAGTAGCTAGTGGCCTGTCGAACTGTGATATCTGATAGCCTTTTGGGAGATCGGGATAAAAGTAGTTCTTACGCGCAAAGACGCTCGTTTCGTGAAGACCGAAGTCAAGCGCCAACGCGGCGCGCACGGCCAACCTCACAGCTCGATCGTTGATCACGGGAAGGGCTCCGGGCAATCCCAAACACACGGGGCAGACGTTCGTGTTCGGCGCAGCTCCAAAGATAGTGGGGCAGCCGCAGAACAGTTTTGATTCTGTCTTGAGCTGAACGTGCACTTCGAGACCGATTACCGTCTCCCAACTCACAACACTTCTCCGCTGGCGTCCACCATGCTCTCCAGGATGTGAGCCGCGCCCAGCATCTTGGCTTCCTCGAAGGCAGGGGCTATGAGCTGGCCTCCGATCGGAAGGCCACCCCGTTCTCCGATGGGGACGCTTACAGCCGGCAAACCGGCCAAGTTGCTGGGACACACGAAGGCATCGGACAAGTACATTGAAACGGGATCGCGGACGTGCTCTCCGGCTGTGAAAGCCACACTGGGCGCTGTCGGTGTAAAAAGAAGGTCGATCCCGGCTGCGAACACGTGGTCGAAGTCACTCGCTATGAGGCTGCGGGCAATCTGTGCCTTCCGGTAATAGGCCTCGTAGTATCCCGACGAAAGAACGTACGTACCGACAACGATCCTCCGTCTCACCTCGGGCCCGAAACCCTCGCCCCGGGTTGCAAGATAAAGCGACCTAACATCAGTCCCATCACCTTCCACCCGCAATCCGTAACGCACCCCATCAAAACGGGCGAGGTTCGA
>JAZFQE010000053.1:0-2086 GCA_036444955.1 Gemmatimonadales bacterium | reverse complement strand
GAACAGACAGGAATGTTGTAATAGAGAGCCCAGCGGCACACCTGTTCCAGTACAGTGGCTCACGATAATACCCCTACTCTTATTCATCCTCTCTGCCTCCGCATGTAAAGAAGCGGCCCCACCACCGGTTGAGCGAATTCGAACAGTAAAGACCGTAGAAGTAACGGATGCCGCTACCGGCCAATTACGCAAGTTCCCCGGTACCGTGGAACCGGTAAACACTTCTAGCATCAGCTTTGAGGTGGGGGGGCTTGTCCAAACGGTCCGCGTGGACATAGGGAACAAGGTTAGGAAGGGCGAGCGTCTTGCCATTCTCGACAAGAAACCCTTCGAGCTCAACGTGGAGTCCGCCAAGGCGGCTCTGTCGCGCGCTCGCGCCAGGTTCGACGAGAAGAAGAGCGCCTACGAGCGTGAGATCGGAATTCAAACTTTGGACGCAGGTGCAACCAGCCAGAGGGCAGTCGATCAGGCCCTTGCCGCATATGAAAGTACTCGACAAGACGTAAGTTTCAACCAAGCACAGCTTGATTTGGCCAAGCGGGATCTGGAGAAAACCGAACTACGGGCACCTTTTGATGGCATCGTTTCTGTCCGTAATGTAGAGCCGTTCGAAGAGGTAAAGCGAGGCAAACCGGTACTTGAGATTTTTGTGGAGGGGGCGATGGAAGTCGAGATCAAAGTGCCGGAGAATTTGATCGGCGACGTTTCTGTGGGACTTCAGGGTAAATTACGTCTTCCTAACCGCCCTGACAAGGTCTACCAGGCGGTAGTTTCGGACGTGGGTTCTGCGGCCACAATTGCCAATGCGTTTCCGGTAAAGGCCATCATAAAAAATGTTGACCAATTTGTGCGACCAGGCATGACCGCGGAGCTCAGTCTCGTCTTCCCTCGTGAGAATCGAGAGCTCACCTATCTTGTTCCCATACATGCGCTCGCGCCTGGCATGGAGAAAGACGATTGGTCCATCTTCCTTTTTGACCCCAAGACCTCGACGGTTCGCAGAATCGCGGTAGAAGGTAAGGGCGTCGTCGGCAACCAAGCCATCATCAGGAAGGGCATCGCGGCTGGTGACGTCGTTGTCGTCGCGGGCGTGAGCTTCCTACGGGATGGGCAGAAGGTGAAGCTGGCGAATCTGTCCCCTACGGCTGATGCTTCGACTGCAAAGCCATGAGCGGGATTACCCGTTTCGGTCTTGACTCCTCCCGCATCACTCTTGTTTTTATTCTCTCAGTGATCTTCGCTGGGGTGGGGCAGTTCCTCGTCTTCCCACGCCAGGAGGACCCCGCAATTGTAATCCGCGAGGTCGTTGTCAGCGCACAGTTCCCCGGGATGAAGCCGGAGGACATGGAGCAGCTCATCACCCAACAGATTGAGGCAGAGCTACGAACCCTCCCCGAGATCGATGATATCTGGTCTGACTCCAAGACAGGGACGGCGATCGTCCACGCGGATACGAGAGACGATATCGCTGATCTGGACCTCGTATGGCAGAAAGTGCGTAATCGGATGGCCGACCTTGCCCCCAAGCTCCCAGCCGGTACGATCGGCCCTGTGGTAAACGACGAGTTCGGTCTGGTGGCGGTTGCCACCATCGCGCTCTGGAGCGACGGCTTCACGATGGGCGAGATGCGCGAGGTCGCCCGTGACATCCGCGACCGGATTTACGAGCTCGATGGAATTCGCAAAGTCGAGCTCTGGGGTGTGCACCAGGAACAGGTTTTTTTGGAGTTCTCGGCCGCCAAGCTATCCCAGGTCGGAGTTAGCATCCAAGAGATCCTTCAAACCCTAATTCAGCAGAACGTCGTGCTTCCGGGTGGTCGCTATGAAATTGCGGGACAAGACGTCATCATCGAACCGAGCGGAAACTTTCGCTCCGTGGAGGATATCGAAAACGTTCTGATCGTCGTTCCGGGGACCGAGCAGTCGGTGTATCTCAAGGACCTGTTGCGTATCCGGCGCGGCTTTGCGGATCCAGCACAAGATCTAGCCTACTTCAATGGTAAGCGTGCGATTGTCATCAGCGTTTCCATCACACCCGGAGTCAACGCGGTTGAATTCGGTGAGCGTCTCAAAGCGAAAGTGCAGG
>JAZFQE010000052.1:0-7543 GCA_036444955.1 Gemmatimonadales bacterium | reverse complement strand
TTCATACTCCCCACTACCAGTGCCCTTCTGGAACATGTGGCACTTCTTCGAGAACAGGTTGATGATCCCGTGAAAGTTCGTGCCTTCGCCCACGGGGATCTCGATGGGCACCACCTTGTCTGTAATGTGCTCCTTGATATCTTTGTAAACTTTTTCGAAATCAGCGTGCTCCTTATCCATTAACGACACGAAGAAAAGCCGCGGCAAGTCCCGCGCCTGGGCGTAGTCCCACACCTTTTCGGTGCCTACCTCCACTCCGGACGTACCGCTGATTACAATGAGCGCCGCGTCGGCCGCATATACTCCGGCCAGCGCGTCTCCTGTAAAATCCATGTATCCCGGCGTGTCGATGAGATTGATCTTGGTGTCCTGCCACTCTGCAAACGCCGGGGCCAGAGTGATGGAGTACTTGCGCTCTATTTCTTCGGAGGAGTAGTCGGTCAGAGAGGAACCGTCGTCAACCGACCCATGTCTCTTGCTGGTTCCGGATACGAATGCGAGGGCATCTACCAGGGTCGTCTTACCACTCGATCCGTGTCCGACGACCGCGACATTCCGAATCCGATCTCCTGTATAGGCCCGCACTGGGACACCTCCTGTAGTATGGGACGGGGAACATCGCTCCACGGAACTGTACTGTCAATTGCGTCCTAATCGCAGAGCTGCCCTCGCCGGAGGGCCACGGCTGTGTGTGGATGGACCATGCGACATTAAGATCATCTGCAAGTGCGAGCGTTTCCTCACGCGATCTCCGGAACCGATTTGACAGGACCGATTTCAGAGACAATAGGTGGTAACATGTACAACCACGATCCAAACAGACGGGGGTTTGTCAAAGCTGCCGGCCTGGCTCTGTTTGCTCTGGGATTGGATCCGATCTTCCTTACACGAGCGGCGCACGCGATCACCCGTGGCGAACGCGCCGTCGCCAGAAGAAAAACGCTGATATGCATCTTCCAGCGGGGCGCCGCCGACGGACTTAGCATGATCGTGCCGCACGGCGAGCCGATTTACTACAGGGAGCGAAGCAGGATCGCGATTCCCCGGCCGGGGCGGCCCGGAGGAGTTCTGGATCTCGACGGCTTCTTTGGCATGCACCCGGCAATGCAGCCGCTGCACACTTTGTATGGCACGCGCGAGTTAGCGGTAGTTCACGCTGTCGGATCGCCGCATGTAACGCGCAGCCACTTCGATGGCCAGGATTACATGGAATCCGGCACCCCAGGCGTGAAGTCCACGCCCGACGGTTGGGCCAACCGCTATCTCGAACACTCCCCGGACCGCCAACATATCCCACTCCGTGGCGTGGCGATGGGATCCCGCTTGCCACGCCTGCTGCTTGGACCTGCTGCAACAATCGCGGTTGACAATCTGGAGACATTCCAGATCCTGCGAGCCGCCGACACGCAAACGCGCGTGACAGCGCACAGATCTCTGTATCCGAACTCCCCGTTTGGCCGATCAATGAGACGGTTGGCTCAGCTCATCAAGATGGATCTGGGTTGGGAGATCGGGTTTGCCGACAGCGGCGGATGGGACACGCATGTGAATCAGGGAGCGAGTCAGGGACAGCTGGCAAAGGTAATCAACGACTTCAGTCAGACGCTGGCAGCGTTCCACACCGACCTCGGCGATCGCATGGACGACGTCCTCATCCTCACAATGAGTGAGTTTGGCCGCACTGTATCCGAGAACAGAACATCCGGGACGGATCACGGACACGGGACCGCCTTGTTGGTTCTCGGCGGCAATACGAACGGGGGTCGCGTTCTGGGAACCTGGCCTACGCTGGCCCTGGAATCACGTTTTCAGGGCAGAGACCTGGCGGTAACGACTGACTTCCGCGACCTGTTTGGAGAAATACTTGTCAAGCACCTCGGTACGGTCGATTTGTCGCGCGTTTTCCCGAACTATCAGAGCAGCGCTAACCGCTGGTTAGGAGTGTTGCGCTCGTAGGCTAAAGTAGTCAAGATGCGGCATGCAAATTCGCGATTCGGCATGCATCGTGACCGGTGCCACTATCGGATCTGGATATTCGGCCTACGAGACCAGCGTTCGGATAACCCTAAGCTATCGACGTGCGTACCCTCATGAGCGTGGTAACCCGCGTCCCCACACTTTCGTCAATCACTTCATCCCGGAGCACCCTTAACCCGGCTGCTTCGAACAGGCTGGAAACATCAACGGGTCTCAACATTCCGATCGCGTCGGGGAGGATACGATGCGCGACGCCCCACAGTACGTTAATGACACGTGATGATATGTGAAGCTGTGCAATAACCACTCGTCCGCCCGGGCACACCACCCGCACCATTTCAGACAGTGACGCCTCGATGTCCCGCTGCTTGATCACATCAACCAGAAACGTGCTGAGGACCGCATCGAAGGCACAACTCTTGAAGGGGAGGTGCAGAACGTCTCCCTGCAAAGCCGCGAAATCGATCGCTGTTCGTGAAGCTTCGCCCCGGGCCAACCGTAGCATGGGGCGCGAGGTATCGATAGCCACGGTGCGCGCACTTGTTCTCTTCTGAAGCAGGGGAATGGTGTGCCCTGGCCCGATGGCGACTTCTAGGAGAGTTTCAGGTGATCCGGCAGCCACGCGCTGCACAGCACGCGACAGCGTTCGCTCGATGAACGCCGGTGCCAACTTGCCGTAGAGCGGAGCTACCACATCATAAAGGCTCGTCCTGGCCATCGTAGCATTGAAACTATCAAGCTGTTCCTTCCCGCGTCTAGTTTCACTGCTGACCACAAGCCGAAACAACGGTCAACGAAACAGAGCAACCGAAGAGAGGTATGCGAGAACCATATGGCGCACAAAATCAACAAGATGAGTCCCAACAGCCCGGATCTCTCGCCCCAGCAGCGAGAGGAGTTGGCCACGCTCTGGAACAGTCATCCGGGCATGAAGCATATGGGTGCCGAGGTAGATCTCTCGACGCCCGGCGAAGTTAGGGCTTTTATTGATCCGATCCAACCGCATCACCGCGGCGGCCTGGGAACGCAAGCAGTAAACGGAGCGGTCATAGCCGGCATGTTCGACCTCGTGATAGGACTAACGGGATTCTTTCACGTACGCGGTAGGCGCGCCGGAGTCGCTCAGTTAAACATTCAGTTCTTGCGTCCGGTGGAGGGAGATCGATTCGATGTGCGAGGGCGACCCACGAGAGTGGGCAAGAACTTGATCTTTGCCGCGGCGGAACTGACCGACGAGCAGGGCAACGTATGCGCCCGATGCGACGGCATCATGGCTGTTTCAGGATCGGCAGCGCCGGGAACAACGCCCACGATATCCCTCTGACAAAGCTTGATGATACGGATGTAGCTGAGCTAGCGGTCAAGCACTCGCAGATACATCTTCCGTACCATGGCAATTACTATTCTTGGCATCGGCCTGCTTGTCTTTTTCGGTCATGTTCTGACCGGACTCTTCGAGAAGACAAAGATTCCCGATGTACTAATCCTCACGATAGCCGGAATCGTTCTGGGACCCGTATTCCATGTGATCACACCTGAGGATTTCGGCAAGGTTGGTCCCGTCTTCACGACACTTGCGCTGATCATCATTCTCTTCGAGGGCGGGATACATCTGAACGTGAGGAGCCTAGTATCGCACGCGGGTGACACTCTTACAATTTCCGTTGC
The DNA here is from genome assembly GCA_036444955.1 of Gemmatimonadales bacterium. GTDB lineage: Bacteria > Gemmatimonadota > Gemmatimonadetes > Gemmatimonadales > GWC2-71-9 > B16T1B5. The sequence continues at coordinate 3,898 of JAZFQE010000052.1, read as the reverse complement.
TACGTTTGCGTTAACGGTGCTGGTATTGTCTCTGGTAGCGGATCTCCTGCTGCCGGTAGACTATCCGACCGCCCTCCTGATAGGTGTGATACTCGGAGGGACATCTTCCGCGGTCGTCGTTCCCATGATCAGGGTACTCAGGATAGGCGAGGGTACTCGCACGATCCTGTTCCTGGAATCGGCGCTTACAGACGTACTGGTTGTCGTCCTTTCCTTGGCGCTCGTGCAGGCAATGGTGGCGGGGGCAGCTTCTCCCGACGCCGGAATCAACGGCGGCTCCATAGCGGCCGGCATTGCCATGTCGTTCCTGATGTCCGCCGTGATTGGAGTGGTGGGGGCGTTTCTCTGGTCCGCGCTGCTCAATAAAGTTCGGCAATTCCCGAACACCGTTTTCACCACCTTCGCCGCGGTGTTCATTCTCTACGGTGTGGCAGATCTACAAGGATACAGCGGCGCCATAGCGGCACTGGCTTTCGGTATTGCGGTAGCCAACTTCTCCAACATCCCCGACCGGCTGGTTGGAAAGCTATTTACCTTCAAGTTGGTTGGTTTCGCCGAGCATGAGCGAGCCTTTTTTGCCGAGGTTGTCTTTCTCGTCAAGACTTTCTTCTTCGTATTTCTGGGGCTCTCGATCACGCTCACCGATCTTCGCACCGTGTCGGTGGGATTGGCACTGGTACCGCTCTTCTATGTTGGGCGGTTGTTCGTGGTGCGACTGTTGGCGGATCGGGAAGCGACGAGAAGAGAGGCGATGTTGATGACTTCACTGATCCCTAAAGGTCTGGCGTCGGCGGTGCTAGCAGCCCTACCCCTTCAGATGGGGCTGGCTTCGGGCGCGATTGTGCAGAGCACAGTCTATTCCGTCGTTCTGTTCAGCATCGTGTTCTGCGCCGCTCTCGTGCTGGCCGTTGAGCGAGGCTGGCTAGATCGGTTTGCCAGCGGGTTCTTCACACCATTCAGCGAGTCGCTTCCGGTTCCTGCTTCCGTCCCACCCGGACCACGGATCGCACAGCAGTCGCTGGGACTGCCCCAGCTCACCACCAACATGATAGAGCCGAATCCAATCCGAGATCTCGCGGACTCAGACGCGGAGTCCGGTCGCGACACTTAGCGGGGGAATCGAGCTGAGATTCCAGCGCCTACAAACCAATCATCCGCAGCGGCGTTCACTTGGCTCTGCCTCTCAGCGGAGCACTTGTCTGTCGCTCGGATTGTAATCAAGTTACATTGCGCCGGCCATCAACAACACATTATCTAGGTCAATTCCCTTGGAAAATCGCGACGCTCTAGACCGAATACAATTTCAGAACGTCAAGATCGAGGTACTGCCCGACGGGAGGCGCGTCGGTCGGGTGACCCTGGCGTGGGGCGGAAATCGCAAGTTCGTGGGGGTTTCAGAGCGCGCCGAATCTGAACTGACCGATCTCGAGTGCTCTGCGGAGGCCACGCTCCGGGCCCTGGAAACAGCGGTCGACCACAAAGTAAAATTCAGACTGCTGACCGTTGAGATGACGCAGCATGTCGGCGCCGTGCTCGTTGTGGTCTCCATCAGCACGCACACAGACGAGGCGGAAGAACGTCTCGTCGGCTCCTGCCTCTCCGAAGCTGACCCAAATGAGAGCGCCGCTAGGGCGGTACTAAAAGCAACTAACCGGCTGGTAGGAAGCAACTTCATCTACCTGCACTAAAATCCGGCTGGGCTGCTGCTTCCCAGATTCATAAGAAACCCTTTGCGCGCTCCCACTGTCTAAAAGGGCGATAAAGCCAACCCTACCGGAGAATCCCGCAAAATGAGCAAACACGTTATTAGCATCCTGCCACTAGCCGCCCTGCTCACTGTGGCCGCGGTGGCCGCGAGCGAGGCTGCGCAGGCTCAGCAACGGCACCTTGATTATGAGCGTGAAGACTGGTGTGAACGAGCGCACGACAACAATCGTGGGGATAGGGCGGTGTATTGTGAAGTGAGAGAAGAGACCCTGGCAGCCGGTCGCGAGGTGATCGTCGTGGACGGCAGCCCAAACGGCGGCATTGCGATCACCGGTTGGGATCGCGACGAGATCCTGGTTCAGGCCCGCGTCACGGCCCATGCCCGCTCCGAAGATGAAGCCGAGGACCTGGCAACGCAGGTTGAGATCGACTACGGGAACACGATTCGGGCAGACGGTCCGCGGAGTAGGCGGCGGTCTCACTGGTCTGTGAGTTACCGGATCTTCGCTCCCCGCGAATCCAATTTGCATCTCGAAACGGTCAACGGTGGCATCCACATATCGGAGATAAACGGTGGCATAGACTTCGAGACTACCAACGGCGGGGTAGATCTCTATGCGCTGTCGGGGGACGTGCGGGGGCGAACGACGAACGGCGGTGTACACGTCGAGCTCGCTGGCGAAAGTTGGGACGGGGCCGGTATGGACGTGCAAACCACCAACGGTGGGATCCACATCACCGTGCCGGACGGCTACTCAGCTCATCTCGAAACGGGTACCGTAAACGGCGGGATGCGGGTGGACTTCCCCATTATTGTTCAGGGCAGGTTCGGGCGTACGCTGTCAACCGATTTGGGTAACGGCGGCCAGACAATCAGGGCCACCACGACAAATGGAGGGATTGAGATCAGGCGGAGCTAGCCATTGGGGTCGTTCTTCTTGGTCTCTGGTCAGTGCGCATGGTGGGATGCTTCAGCCTCCGCCTCGGCGTCCACCTGTCCCGTGATCACGTCCAACCTACCCCTCACCTCCCGCAAGAAGTGCGACCGGTCCAGCTGATAGAGCGGATCCTCCCGATCAACCTCCGGCCATTCCTCGCCGAGGGCCGGCACGAACGCACCGGCAACCACCCCCATGCCACCGTCGGTTATGGTCTCCCCGGCGGGGTTGTCGTAGTAAACCGTCGCCCTGTAAGTGTGGTCCGGATATATCTTGACCCCACCAGTGCGGTAGAGGTGCCCAATGGTGACACCGGTCAGCTCGCCATCTTGTTCAACGGGAAAACCTTCCCAGATAACCTCATCGGCCGTGACGTCCTCGAATACGACACTCGTCGCCAGCGGGTGCAGATGCGAGCCTACCACCATTAGCCTTCCTGCGATCGCGGGGCTGGCCTCGTAGGACTGCGAAGAACGACCGGCGGGGAGGTCAAAAGACTTGTCTCCGGCCGGGAATAGTACATCGAATTGAAACGGGTACACTGCAAACAATGGCCACGGACGTCCGGTCTTCACATATCTGAGACGTATGAGCAAATGCACGCCGTCGTGTTCCACGCCAGTCGGGTTGTGCAGCATCACGGAGACCACTATGCGCTGCCCTTCCTCCAGCGGGTGCCCGAACAACAGCCACGGCATGGACTGGGCCCCGGTCTCGGTACCGGCCGCATACAGCCGCCGGGTAATAGGCAAGAACAATTCCCTATGGTTCGAATCGATCAGGTTGAAGTGGTGGAGTATCTCCCGCGGTAGCTCGTTTCCCTCGGAGTCCACAACCGCATAGTCAAACCCGTAGACGTGGACGTCAGCGGGGATAGTGACGGAATCGATGGGGAGGAAGACGGGGTCATGTGTGTGGCCCTCCATCACCATCGGAACGGCGAGATGGGCGGGACCAGCCGTAATAATGAACTCCTCACCCGTGTCTATTAACTCAATCGCTGATTCGCCGCCGAGATCCAACACAACCGCCTCGGATGAAGTGACCAGCTGTGTCAGTGCAAGAGCCAATACCAGGGCGGCTAGGACGAAGACATACGGTCTAAGAATTTTTCTCATGGCTCCAAGTAATTACGTTACTCGATCGCGTCATTATCACCCGGCTCTCCCAACGAGGCACACCTAGGCAACCATGGCTATCGGGTCGGAAAGTAGCAGGGCGAATACTTTTTTCAAATGTTCTTCAGCCGACGC
>JAZFQE010000051.1:0-4177 GCA_036444955.1 Gemmatimonadales bacterium | reverse complement strand
ACACTCCTCGCCTCCAGCCGCAAGCGGCTTCGGGGTTTGTGTAGCAATGGAACGGAAAACTGGGATAGGCTACGCTACTCATCCTGTTCGTAGGGATCCCGTAGAGGCCGCAAACCACCCCGAGCAACTGACTCTGACAAGGCGAACGAGTAACGCCCTTGGAAGTTGATATGTTTGTAGATGAGGGGCGACAGCCGAGCCACATCTTCAGATTTTACCTCTTGCCCTTCGGCCCGTAACTGGTTCAGAGCCGCTTCCATATAGATGGTGTTCCACAACACGATCGCATTCACTACCAACCCAAGTGCCCCGAGTTGATCTTCTTGTCCCTCACGGTAGCGCTGTCGCAGTTCTCCCCGTTGGCCATGAAAAACAGCGCGGGCAACACTGTGGCGCCCCTCGCCTCGGTTGAGCTGGGTCAGAATGCGCCGCCGATAGTTCTCATCATCAATATAGGACAGCATGTACAGCGTCCGGGGAATACGTCCCAAGGCGCCAATGGCCCGCGCCAGCGTGGATGGACGCTTACTCCTGAGGATCGACCGCATGAGTTCGGACGCACTCACCGTGCCTTGCTGGAGCGACCCGGCTACGCGCAACAAGTCATCCCAGTTGCGCATAATGAGCTTCGTATGCACCTGAGAACGTGCAATGGCGTTCAAGACGCCATAGTCGGCTGTGGGATCGAGACGCCAAAACTTTGCTTCTCCAATGTCGGCTAATCGCGGGCTGAACTGGTAACCCAGCAGCCAGAACAACCCGAACACCACGTCACTGACCCCGGCGGTGTCCGCCATGATTTCCACCGGGCGTAACCGCGTCTGATGCTCCAGTAAGCCATCGAGGATGTACATCGAATCGCGCAGCGTCCCGGGAATGACAATGCCATGGAATCCGGTGAATTGGTCCGAGCTGAAGTTGTAGTAGGTGACCCCTCGATGGGCGCCATAATACTTGCGATTGGGACCGGCGTTCAGGGTTCGAATAGGGACCACGAAGCGCAGTCCATCAGCCGAGGCCACCTCACCCCCGCCCCATGCTTGGGCCAATGCAAGGGTGGACTGGGTATCGACGAGGTTGGCATTCGCTCGGGTCAGGGTCTCGGCCCGGATATAGTTTTGCTGCACCCAATTGAGCCGCCCCCGCGTCAGCGCGACAACATCGGAGCGCACGACCGGTTCGAGGCCGATGTTACAGGCTTCGGCGAGAAGCACCGCGCACAAACTGATGGGAAGGTCCTCGGCCCGTGCTGCGCCTTCACTGAGATGGGTAAATTCATGAGCAAACCCCGTGCGCGCGTGGATTTCAAGGAGGACCTCGGGAAGATCGACTCGGGGGAGCCGAGCGAGAACTTCGCCGCGCAGTTTCAGCAAACTGAGCGGCTCATCAAGCTTATCGAGCCCCGTGAGCGTGAGGGTGTCACGCCCCTGGACCTGTTCGATACGGACAGAGGTATTGGTCGAAAAGTTCTCAGCCGTCCGCCGATACGCGCTATCGAGTTGTTGGGCCAAAGTGTGGAGTTCGGGCTCGGGTGACTCGTGACGGTTGAGAGACCGACAGACTTGGGACCGCATGGCTTCCCAATGCTCACCTTGAAGCAACTTGAGCTGCGGATTGCCCCACCGCTCACTGCGTGAGACAAAGACATCGCGGCGTCTGAGGCTATCTTGCAAGCGTTCCATGGTGCACAGGGTATAGGCACGACGATCCACCTCGGTCTGGCGAGGCGGTTTGACAAGGCGTCGCCACGCACTCGGCACCATGTCGAGAGGGGCGTGTTGCATATCGGGTCGGCGTTGGTGCTCGATCCGGCTGAGAAAGTTCAAGGCATGGAGCATGGGCTGCCCGGCCTGGGTGCCCTCAAACGACACGGTACGCAACAGGGTGTGCAAAAACCGTCGAACGCTGCGGTAGCGCTCGACAAGCTCATCGTAATAGTTGTCGTCGGGAGGTCGGGTCAGCATTTCCACTTCGGTGCCCGCTTCAAGGAGACGCTCACGCGGCACTCGCGCAAAGGTTTGAGTCCGTATCGCCGCCGCCTCCACGTCCTCATCCAACAGGATTTGCAGAGCATCCCAAAGTTGTAAGGCGGCGGCATCGAGGTCATGCAGGGTTCGCAGCCGTTCCTTTTCCCCTGCTTTATGGGCTCCCCGGATGATATCGGTGACTAACAGATCAAATAAGTCGATGGCGTCGTCCATGGCCGTGCGCTCAAAGGCATGAGCAAAGGCCAACAGGGTGGCCGTGCGCCGCGCGGGAGTCATGCGGGCGATAGCTTGAGCCCGTGCGGCGGCGCCGTAGCGCGCCAATGCGCGAAGGCGATTGAGAGGCAGGTGCTCAAGCGGGAGATCACTGACGCCAAGGGCACGGATCTCCTCAAGACGATGTAAAGCGGCCACTAATGCCGGGCCACTGATGCGGGTTGGTGCTCGCCGCAGCCGATCCAAGGGGGTTGAGTGTTCGCCCTCGGGAACGTGAAGAAGCGAGTCCAGGGTGGCCTGTTGCTCTGCGTTGAGAAGTTGCGCCAGCTGCTGCCACAGTCGGGCAGCGGCGCGATCACGGACACGAGCGACGAGGCGCTCCAGCGTCGTGACACCAGGGAGTAAAATTTTTCTTTCGACCAAACGAGCGGTGGCTAAATCGAACAAGACACTGGGACGTTCCGCACTGAGCCACGTGCGACTATAGAGCCATCGCACCAGGCTGAAAACCTCGCGGGGCTCATGAAAATCGCGATAGCCATAGACTTTTTGAATCTCGGCGGCATGATCCCAATGGGTATCGTGCGAACGGTAGCGCTCTAAGCACCTTGGGTCGTCCAGGCCGAGCTGGCTGGCGACATAGGCAACGACATTGGCGGGGACCTCAGTGGGATGGGGCAGAAAGGTCCCCAAAAACCGCACGGTACCGAGTTGCACGGCAAATCCCAAGCGGGTGTGATCCGTACGGCGCTGGGCAATCAGCTGTTGATCCCGATCATCAAAGTGAAAATAGCGAGCCAACTGGAGTGAGGATGGCTCCTCGGTGTAGCCCCCGTAGCGGCGCTGCTGATCCTCGGTGAGAAATTCGACAGGCATACGTCCTCCTTCGCGTCCCACCTCGTAGGGTGTTGACGGCTCTGTGTCTTCTCAAAATCGCTCGGTTTCAAGAACGACATCATGCCATACCTTGCACTACCTAACGCTAAGGTGTTGGCGTTCTCGAAACCTATTCTCGATTTCATCTTCTCGAAGCCCATGCTCAGGATGGCTTTTGAGAAGGATAAGGAGAAGCACTTATGCTGATTGGCTATGCGCGCGTGTCAACCGAGGATCAATCATTAGATGGACAACTCGATGCACTCAAGCAAGCGGGCTGTGAACGTGTCTTCACAGATCGGGCCTCGGGAGCTAAAACGCATCGGCCTGGTCTGGCCAAAGTCCGGTCCCACTTGCGTGCCGGGGATATACTGGTGATTTGGAAGCTCGACCGGCTTGGGCGTACGGTGAAGGGGCTGGTTGATTTTGTCGCTGAACTAACCGAGGGTGGCGTGCAGTTTCGTAGCGTGACCGATGGCATCGACACGACTACGCCCACTGGGCGCTTCTTTTTTCATGTGATGGCCTCCTTGGCTCAGATGGAGCGGGAGCTCATCGCCGAACGCACCAAAGCCGGTCTGGAAGCCGCTCGGAGACGGGGGCGAATTGTCGGCCGCAAGCGGCGGATGACACCCGGAAAGATCGAGTCAGCAACACAGCTGCTCGGAGGGGGGATGCCACCGCGTGAAGTGGCGAAAAATCTCGGTGTATCGGTTCCGACGTTGTATCGATGGGTGCCAGCTTCCTCCCGCTAAGTTCACTGGGCATGTAGGTCAACAACGTATGCGACACAATCGTCGGCGGAGTCTATCCCAGTTTTCCGTTCCATTGCTACACAAACCCCGAGAACCGCGTGGGGTCACGGCGGCCGTTTCTCCCCCGTGAGGTGCAGGCGATCTGCTACGCGCGTGACCGCGCGCTGTTCAATACGGCGATTGCTCCCATGCTCCGCTCGTCCATAGCATCAAGTGCGTTGTTGAATACGAGGCCAAGGGCCATTACACTGGGGGTGCCTGCACCTGGGAGACGGACACCCGAACATGGACACTAGGACCGAAATTGCCCGACGCATCAGGTTGCACCTCCGCGGATTGATGCCC
>JAZFQE010000050.1:0-2463 GCA_036444955.1 Gemmatimonadales bacterium | reverse complement strand
CGAGCCCGCGCAGACCTTGGTGCTGATCGTCGACGATCCCGATGCGCCCGACCCGAAGGCGCCACAGACGACCTGGGTGCACTGGGTGCTCTACAACATTCTCGTCGCTGTGTCCGGGATGGTTGAGGACACGGCTAGGCATGGGTTGTCGCCGGGCACCAGCGAAGGAAAAAACGACTGGGGGCGTATAAGCTACGGCGGGCCTTGTCCACCTATAGGTCGGCATCGGTACTTCCACAAGCTTTATGCCCTGGACGTGAAGTTGTCGGCTCTGAAAGAGCCCACGAAAGCGGAACTCGAACGGGCAATGCAAGGCCATGTCTTGGCTACGGCGAACTTGATTGGAACCTATCAGAAGAGCCGTTAGGCGGAGACGGCTACGCTGCGGAGCACGTTCATCGGTCCATGTGCCTTGATTGCACGCATCTGCCGGCGCTCACGCACGAATAGAGATCCGGCGAACCCAAGGCCATTGACCGAGATGCGTTCCCAACGTTCTCGGGAACGCGGCACGAGTAGCATCCATTCACGCGTCACTAACAAATTGTACGGAGCCAGCGGCTGTTCCGGGTCCAGCCGAGTACAATCTATCACGCCTGCAGTCCTGAGCAGTTGGATATAGCCGTCTTGCATCGCTGCCGCCGAAGCGCTGGTATCTTCTAACCAGCGTTGAGGTATTCGCATAACAGCGTGACGGAAAGGTAGTGCGTGCTGTTCGTCATCGGGACACAAGACCGACCGGATTAAGGGACTCACTGGCAGCCTGTCTTCGGGTACGAGCGGAAGAGGAACCAGCTGCAAATGTCTGTGTGACTGGCTGGCGCCGGAAGCACGACTGGAATTGTAAAAGGCAAGCCCGTCGATCTCTTGCAGCACCGTGCGTATGACCGCGAAGTCGTTCTGTGTTAGGGGCAGCTCCTGATCCTCAAAATATCGAGTGACGAAAAGCAGGTGGTGCTCGATCACGTTGAACTTATTGAGTAGGCAGACATGGGTGTCGGAAATCTCCGAGACAAATAACGCTTCATCGAAAGGCAGAAAAGGGTTCTCGGAGCGTTCTTTTTGTTTTCGTTGGAGGCCCGACACCATCCGTATGATGAAGCGGATACCAGCTTGTTCAACCCGCTCACTCAGGGTTGCAATAGGTTGCAGGGCTCCACAACGTAAGGCTTCTTGCGTTCGATGGACAACCAGTGGCCAGAGCGTACCCGACTTGAGACCTGGCATCGGTCAGCAGCCTATCAGATCATGAGGCACCCGGGACATCGGTGCTGAGATCACCACGATGTTCATTTGACAGGTGGAATCAAGTCGTATTCTTGAGTTGCCGAAATTACGCGAGTCCAAGAATACCAGGCGAGTGATCCCCTCACGTCTCTACGGCTACCTGAAGGGCGAATAGAGGTTGGCGACGCCTCAGTCAAGCTTCTCGAGCTCCCAGACGATTGTCCGCGAGCGGCGATTGAGAAATAAACCGCCCCCCAGATTGAGGAAACGACGCCGAAGGATTCTGCGATACCAATTCCCACTCCGTTGGTAGACCTCCCCGTCGGTCTGCGCCTGATCGCAATTCTCCTCCCAGTCTTCCTTGGTCAGCACATTGAAGTACAGCGCACCGCGGCTGAGTCGCGCCAGGTTACTGATCGCGGTCGCTGCCTCTCGTGCGGGAAGGTATTGCACAACGTCCTTGCAGATCACGAAATCAAACATCCTACGCGGGCGAAAGTCGACGACTGAGCCGAGCTGCCAATTGTATGTATCGCAGAGATACTGGCTGACTTCGACGCCGTGGTATCGGGCTTTCGGGAAATGTCTTGCAATGACATGGCGCCACAGGCCGATGCCACAGCCGATATCCAGGACGGATCGGACAGGCTGCCCGAGATAGCTCAGATAGGCGCAGACGAAATCTCCCAGTAAGGCAGCCTCCCTCTTGTCGGCTATCCGCGGGCGGCGACGTCCGTAGAAGCGATCGTAGTAGTCCTCGTCGAATAGGTAGTTGCGCATGTTTCATCCTTTCAGAGAATGACTCCGTGCAGTGCGGGGTACAATCGGTAACTCCGACGATGCGAAGACCTGATCGCCCTTGACCGCGATCACGAATCCCCTAATCTTTGCAACGCAGCCAGCTGAGGACGCGACCCGGCATCTCCCCGCGGTTATCGCGAGTAACTTCCCACAAGGTACTTTCCGGCCAGCGTTTGAGGTCAGCGATTAACCCACCTCCAGAGCGTGCGATCGTGCCAACGATCGTGCATGGCCCATCGAGCAGCGCGCGCAGCGCGTGGATGAAGCGCGTGGACATACATTCCATCTTGCCGACTTCGTCCACCAGGTAAATGTCGGCCGGAGGCTCGCGCGAAAGCGCAGTGCTCGAGAGCTCGTCGATGGCGCCCACATCCACCCCGTATCGGCCGACGCGGTAACGCTTCGGAAACTCGACATGCGCCATCACGGCGGAGC
>JAZFQE010000049.1:0-4514 GCA_036444955.1 Gemmatimonadales bacterium | reverse complement strand
TGGCAGAACCGATAAGCGGTTTCAGGAAAAAGAGGGAGTGGTACCGAAGAATGCCCGTAATGGAACGCCAACGCAACACTCTGTAGGCGTACCGACATTCGGTGAGGCAGGATCGGACGGAATAAATAGTGAACAGCCACTCCCACACCTACCTGCGCACCCGCCGCGATGGACTGCGGGCGACGCTCGGGATTTGTCGTTTCTGCAGAATGCCAGTGTTGATCTTATCGTTACGTCGCCTCCATACTGGCGCCGCCGCGATTACAGCCACCCGAGTCAACTAGGACAGGAGCCGACGCCAGAAGCCTACGTCGAGACGCTCGTCGAGACACTGGGCCGTTGGACCCGTGTGCTGCGACCACACGCCTCGGTCTTCGTAAACCTGGGCGATACGTACCGGAACGGCTTCCTTGTCGGCATCCCGGCACGGTTTGCGGTGGCCGCACGGCAGGCTGGTTGGAACATCGCAAACCACATCGTGTGGACGAAGTCTATTGGCCGACCGGAGCCACGTCCGTATCGGCTGGCCAGCCGGCATGAGGCTATCTTTCACCTGACCCGCGCCAGGCGAGCCACACGCTACTTCTTCGATCTCTTCGCGCTGTCCGCCGAACTCGGACGTAGCGCGAATCCTGGCGACGTATGGGACCTGCACCCGGCGCGCAGTAAAAGTGACCATCTGGCGCCCTTTCCACCTGAACTGGCGCGCCGAGCCATCGTCGTAGCCTGCCCGGAGCGTATATGCAGCAAGTGCCGAAAGCCGTATAAACGCTTGCTCGAGCCGACGGCTGATCTCGATCCCTCACGCCAGCAGGCAGCCCGGGCGATGCAACTCTTCAAAGAGCATGGATTGACAGACGCACACCGGGCCGCCATCCGCGCTGTGGGCATCTCGGACGCCGGCAAGGGCAAGCAGCTCCAGCATGGAGCTGGGCGGAATGCAGAGGACGTACGGCGATTGGCTGCTGAGGCGAAGGAAGCGCTCGGTGGCTACTTCCGCGAGTTCACGTTTGCCCCGAAACGACACGTCGGGTGGGAGGGCTGTCGTTGCGAGGCTCCTACCACGCCCGGCACGGTGCTCGATCCGTTCATGGGGAGCGGGACGACACTGTGCGTCGCGGCTGAGCTGGGGCGGAACGCAGTCGGGGTAGATCTCGTCGTGCCTTCAGAACTCAAGACGGCGCACTAGAAATAGAACTGGAACTAGAGAATATGTCAGACCGAAACTCAGTCCGGGTACTATGGCAAAGCACCAGGCACCCCTAGCACTCAGCAAGAAGGCCATCTCTCTTTTCCTTCGTGTAGGATGTGAGCGTCAGTTCCGACTTTACTTACACGGAGATTCCGAACGCAATGATCGCAAGATGCCTCCGCGCCAGGGAGGCCGAGCGGGTCTCGGCCTCGTCGGTGAACGCGGCTACGATTGGCAATATAAAGTGGTGTTGGAGCTGCTGCAGATCTTTGGCGCAGAAAAGGTCAAAGCGGGGATTCCGGTAAAGAACCGTCACCCCAGTATTAATCTCAGGCAAGTGCTCACAGCGGGAGTGCATCCGTACGACATCATCGTGGAGGCAACGTACAACGCTAATACGCCCACCTTCACGAGCGCTCTGGGTTTGCGAGCCCTCACCGATGAGTTTGGTAATGCGCTTGATCTTAGCGACATGCATCCGGACCTAATCCAGGTTCTACCACCGCTCACACAACATCTCCAAGAAGACCCAGAACTGGAGCCGGACTATACTTTGGAAATGCTCCCCGACGGAGAGACACAACCTTTGCAACCTGGCGATGTGCGGTTGCGCCTTCGTGTTATCGACATCAAACTAACGGGGGAGCCGGGTGCCCACTACTTCGGGGAAGTGGTGTATTACAGCATGACGCTGGCTGCGTGGCTCCGCGAGGAAGGCCTGGATTCGGAATTCGTCGTGGTTGCTACGCCGGCCGTTTGGCCTGGCTCTTATGATGCCTCCGAGCTGGCAAGGGCGGAAGATGCGTGGCGCGTTCGTGGCTACACGCCGCAGTCTCACGAACGAGCCATCGTGATGAAGGAAGATCTCGAGGTTGCTCCGGTCGATGCCTTCGCACCGCGCTTGCGGCAACTTCTCACCATCGACCTGCCCCGAATTATTCAGACACCCTGGCAGCGGCTGGACTGGCACGTTGATGTCCGCTGCAAGGGGTGTGAGTTCTTGGGCGACCCCGCTCTCCGAGATAGGAACAAACAGCCAACACAGGACCCGCTTCATTGTTGGCCAGATGCAAACGATGCAAACCATCTCTCTCGCGTGGTGGGGATTACGAAAGGCGCAGCGAGGGTTCTCGAGAGGGAAGATATCAAGGACACCGTTGCCCTTTCGCAGCGGCAGGCGACGGATCCGGCGTTCGACACCCATCAGGGACTCCGGACCAAACGGGTCTGTTTTCCTCATCGGGCCTCCGCCTTGCACAGCGGACATGCCTCTGTCGTTCCAAACTCTGGCGGTGATGCGCTCATGCCTCGGTGGCCCGACCTGCGTATCTTTCTCTTCCTCGATTACGACCTTGCCACGGCCTACACAGCAGCCATAGGGATCCGGGCCTTTTGGTATGAACCCTTCCTTATTGATTCCACACACAAACGCGAGAGCAAGTCGTGGGGCGATCAAGCTGGCGTGCAAGACATATTCCTGAGCGACAAAGACGACTTGACCAGGGAGCGCGGAGAATTCCTAAAGGCGCTCCGACACCTGAAAGAAATTCTTGAGTGGGTTCGCCGGACTGACAACAGAGACCTTAATTCCAACCCGCCGCGTCGGCGTAAGGAAAGCACATACCAGATCTACCTTTGGGACCACGGGCAATACGAACATCTTAAGCGGTTGGTGAGTCGGCACCTCGCACATATCTTGAATGATGCGCGGTTGCGCAACCTGGCCTGGCTTTTTGCTCCACCGGAACTGCTTCCCAATCCGGAGGATGGCTCTCGGCGGTCCCCGTTCACCTTTGTCGCCGACGTGATCAGCAACACGGTTGGATTGCCAGTACCGCATCATTACCCGCTTCTCGACGTCGTCAAAACCTATCTGCCGTCCAGGTACAGGGCATTTGAGCTACGTCCGCCGTCGGTGCACCCGCGCTTCCGCGAGACGCTCAGCGACCTGCTACCCAGCGAGCGCATTCATGAATGGTGGCGGCGCCTCGGAAACTGGCAGCAGACCCAGCAAGACATCGAAAAAGCTGTTCGGTCAAAAACGCGTGCGCTTGAGTTAGTCACCGAACGGCTTACCGAGGATCTCAGAGAGCACCTTACGAACCTTTCTGCACCTCTGCTACCACAGCCAACGCGTCGGTCTCCTGGTGTAGCTCCTGCAGGGTATCTCTGGCATGAATTCACCCAACTCAATGCAGCATGTGCCAGTCTAGAAGCGCATGCGTCGCGGGCCATGCCACCGGATGAGCGCGTAGCACGGTTCAAATCAGCACGCCTCTCGCAGCGGCTCCACGGTCAGGCACGGGCTGCGGCGCTCGCGCGAATCAGCCGAGCAGCTGGACGGACGATCCCCGACCGCCCCGATATTTTTATTTACGACCTCTCTCCCGATTCGCGGGACGTGAACGTCCGGCCCGGCGACATCGGGTTTGCGCTTGCGCCCCTGAATAGGCAACATCTCCTCGACGAGCACCCCAACCGGGTACTCGTCGGCTCGCCCATCGAAAACCGGTTTGTTGGCTACAAGCGGCCGGCCAAGTCGATGGAGGAGACCGGTTTCACTGGCGTGTCCGTTGAGGCGCTAGATCGCCAGCATAACCTGATTGCGCTGAAGGCGGGTCTCTTCTGCCGAATTTTTGATCTGGAGCAGCACACCGACCTGGACTTCTCTCAGGATGTGATGCTTGATCGGGTACCGCTAGATACGCTGTCTAAGAAGGTGGACCTCACGCTCCGGCAGATCGGCAACCCACCCAGCGCGGTTGCCGACACACAGTTGCTCCAGGCGCTTGGTATTGTAAGTGTCCAGGGTGGCACGGCTCTGGAGACACCAGCTTCGCAGCTCTTGTGGAACGCGCCAGTCGTGCACAGGCAAGCCATCACACGCAATCACTCGACGCTTCGGCAGGTGCTTGAGAATCAGGGTGTACGGCTTAACGCGGACCAGTGGGAGGCCTGGCAGGACGCCCTGTCGCAGTGCCTGACGCTTGTTTGGGGACCGCCGGGTACAGGGAAGAGCCGTACGCTCCGTGCTATCCTCCTCGCTGCAGTTTTGGATGCAGCTCGGCAGGGGAGCCCGCTTCGCCTTCTCGTCACCGCAAACACCTACACGGCCATAGACAACGTCCTGCTCGGCGTAGACGGTGACCTGGCAAGGCTGTTGCCCCACAAGCCATACGAGATTTACCGCATCCAGAGTGCTAGCCGACCGGCACCGCACGGCCTAGCCCAGCAGCACCCGGACATCCAGAGCATTCTTTTGGATCGCACGAGGCCTTCTGCAGCGGTGACGGCGCTAAAAAACAAGAAGCTTAAGAAGCCG
>JAZFQE010000048.1:0-7588 GCA_036444955.1 Gemmatimonadales bacterium | reverse complement strand
GGTCACTAGCCGGCTGTTACCTTTACCTCGACGCTGCGTGGCTTCGCCTTCGCCAGCTTCGGCAGTGTAACGGTAAGAACACCGTGGCTGTACGAAGCGTCGATCTTGTCAGCGTCCACCGAGTCAGGCAGCGTGAAGCTCCTGAGGAACTTACCGTACTGGCGCTCGATGAAGCGGTAGTCACCTGCCCCCTGCTCCTGCTGCGCCTGCTTCTCCCCACTGAGCGTGAGCACGCCGTTCTCCAGCTTCACCTGTACATCCTCGGGATTCAGACCTGGTAACTCCGCCTGAACACTGATGGCGTCAGAATCCTCCCTGACATCGACTGCCGGATACAAGCTCCGCTCACCATCACCGGACCAGCCGCCGCCGAAGAACCGGCCGAAGACTTGGTCGAGGTCACCAGGACCCCAAGATCCAAATCGACCGGGCACACCCCGGCGACGAAGAATTGGATACAAAGCCATAATTGAACCTCCTCAAAATCGGCTTGATTAACTCGACCGACCCTCACGGTCGGGGTCGGCCCACAACTACCCTTACGCAGCTATGATGCCAGAAATAATACGCCATAATGACAGTTATTCGTCTTCCAGTCCGGATGAGTGCGTCATATTGGCTTACTACCTCTTGACTGACTGCCGCTTGTATCTTGCGAATCAGTTGGCCGGTGGCCGGCCCCCCGGCCCTTCCGCGGGCGAGCAGAGGAGAGGAATCAGATGAACAAGGAGCGAGTGAGGGAGTTAATCTCTCGGGATGTAGACGCCGATGAGTACAGGGCAATTCGCCAGGAGTGGAAGACGCACTCCATCGCCGAGGACAACCGGGATATCCCCGGCCTGATTGCTACACTCACGCCCGACTGTGTGTATGAGGTGGTTAACACCGGGAACCGCTGGGACGGGCACGAGGGTGCCGTGAGATTCTACACGGAGCTGCTCGGCGCCTTTCCAGACATCCACTTCGATCTCCAGAACATTGTGATCGGTCCTCAGGGTGTGTGCGAGGAAGCCGTGGCCACCGGCACCCACCAGGCAGACTGGCAACAAATGAAGGCAACCGGTAAGAAGATCACCTTCCGGGTAGTCATCTTCTTCCCGTGGGATCGAGCGAGCAGGAAGTTCGCCGGCGAGAGAGTGTTTGTGGCGGAGATCCCCTGACGGCGTTATCTGACGCTGGGGGCGGGGGGGGCGGCGGGGGCGTGGCGCGGGGGGGGGGAGGGAGGCAAACCGGGTGCGTAGTTACTGGCGACACTATAGCGTCAGCATCACGATATTAAGACGACATATAGGTGATCACGCCCCTTCCCTGGGCCCCCCTCTTGATGTGATAACAGTATGAAAAACAAAGACTTAAAAATCTCGAGGGTACCGAGAGCCGGCTGACCCGGTTAAGTTGTACGCCCATGGGAATGCGTCCCGTGTATGGGCATGACGACCTGCTGAATCGGCTCGGTGGCAGTATTGCTACCGGCCGGTTTCCGCAAGTGTCCCTGTTTACGGGACCGCGAGGTGCTGGGAAGCAGCGAGTTGCGCTGTGGGTGGCTCAGGGACTGTTGTGCGAGGCTGGAGGGGAAAAACCGTGCGGGGCCTGTCGCTCCTGCCGGCAGGCAGCAGAGCTGATCCATCCCGACTTGCATTGGTTCGTCCCCATTCCACGACCGAAGGTGGCGGATGCCAAGAAACAGATTGACGCCGCCCAGGAACTGCTGGCGGGGATCATGGCAGAGCGGCGGGCCGAGCCGTTGTATTCGCCGGCGGACGGGATGCTTGGGTACCCCATTGCGGCGATTCGGTTACTGCATCGAGTCGTAGCCGTTTCACCTTTCAGCGCGAGATGCAAGGTGATCGTCCTGGGGGACGCCGAGCGACTGGTTATCCAGGAAGCCAGTCCCGAGGCGGCAAATGCGCTCCTCAAGGTTCTCGAGGAACCGCCGGCCGACACGACGATCATACTTACAGCTGAGCGTCCGGACAGGTTGCTGCCGACCGTGCGCTCGCGCCTGGTCCCCTTGGGGATCCGGCGGGTGAGCGACGAGGCGGTGGAGAGCTTCTTGCGAGTTGAATTGAAGACCGAGCTTGCACCCGACGAACTGCAGCGGCGGGTCTTTCTGGCGGAGGGGTGCATCGGACGCGCGCTATCCGCCGAGGACGATGCAGAACCGGCACAGGCGGCATCCCGGTTTCTCGACGCAGTGAGGTCGGGTGCCGGCGGCTGGGCGCGGCGGGCCTTTCGGCAACCGCCGTGGGCTGCGAGAGGGGCGTTCAGCAGCATGTTGGACGCGCTGGCTCTGAGCCTGCGGTCACAGCTAGCGACGGAGGGGAACTTGAGCCGTGGCGACCTTAGGCGCACCGTCGAGGCACTCAAGAAGGTGGAGGAGACGCGGACCGCGGCACGTGGGAACGTCAACCCTCAACTGGCGTTAGCTGTGCTTGGTCAACAGCTGGAAGGTTTAACGTGAAGTTATCGCATGTCGATGCGTCCGGGAGGCCGCGGATGGTGGACGTGAGTGGCAAGGAAGTAACTGCGCGGACGGCGGTAGCCGAGGGCGTTATTAGAGTGTCCAGCGAGACGTTCGCCGTTATCGAGGAAGAGACGGGACCCAAGGGAAACGTACTGGCGACTGCGGAATTGGCCGGAAGCATGGCGACAAAGCGAACGGCAGAGCTGATTCCCCTGTGCCATACGATTCCGCTAACACATGCTGATGTGTCCGCAGTTCTGGAACCTGACCTGCCGGGCGTGCGCGTCACTGCGACGGTCAGGGCAACGGCCAGGACCGGCGTGGAGATGGAAGCGCTGACAGCGGTTTCGGTAGCCCTGCTGACCGTTTACGACATGGTTAAAGCGCTCGGCCACGGCATGGAGATAGGCGAGATACGGCTGCTGGAGAAAACCGGCGGTGCGCACGGTGAGTGGCGCGGAGAAACCTGAGGCGCGCCAGCAGCGTTAGGAAACTAGAGTAGCGAGGGAACAGCTAGACAATGGAACAACTTACGGTTCGGCAGCCTGTGACGTTGCCGATGTTAAATCAGACACAGAAGCTCCTGCTCCGAGGTGCGGCCTTTGCCTTGGCAATGGTGTTGCTGGTCTCTGGCGTCGCGGCCTTGAGCGCCGGGTTAGATAGCATCGGATACGGGCCGAATTCGGCAGCCATTGGGTCCCTTCAGTCGTTGGAGGGTGAGCTCGATCTCACCAGGCTACGGCTTCAAAGATCCGACAGGCTGCTGGCTTATTCTACCAGCTATGGTATACCGGCCGACCTGGCTGCTCTTGTGTACGACAGGGCGCTGCGCGAAGGAATCGATCCCGAGCTAGCGTTCAGGCTGGTAAACCTCGAGAGCAGCTTTGACGTGCGGGCGGTGAGCTCAGCTGGAGCTATCGGTCTAACGCAGTTAATGCCTGCAACCGCTGAGTACTATCGTCCCGGTATCTCGCTGGGAGAGCTCTTCTACCCGGCGACCAACCTCGAAATCGGTTTCAGATACCTCGCGGGACTAATAAAGAGATATGGCGGAGACACCGAGATGGCACTGCTGGCCTACAACAGGGGACCGGCGCGACTCGAACAGCTAGTGGTGGCGGGAACAGATCCGCGCAACGGCTATGCGTCCGAAATAATGGACGGATACTTGGAGGCAGCTACCCGTCTGCGGGAGGAACTACGATAAGTCTCTGACCAACCCGCAAGATCGTTCCCACCTCAAGATTATTCCACCGTCGTAGATTGCCTGTAACAACCTGGTACCGTTGGGCAATGATCCATAGCGTGTCGCCGCGGCGCACGGTGTGAACCCGAGCACCCCAACCCACGATGAGGCGCTGGCCCACCCTCAGCACCGCTCCCGCGCGTAGCTCATTCCATCGGCGTAGATCCCGCACGGTGACTCCATAGCGCCGGGCGATCAACCACAAGGACTCTCCTCTGACCACGCGATGCCTCCGCACCCCGGAAGCGGTGGGCGATGTTCGAGCGCCGCGTAGGGCACGCACCTCCCCACGCCTAGCAGCCTCGCTCACCGGCACCACGACTCGCTGGCCGATTCGCAGCCGGCGCGGTTGAATGCCGGGATTAGCGCTCATCAGCAACCGCACATTCAGGTCATAACGCTGGCTCAGCTCCCCAAGTGTTTCCCCACGCCTAATTCGGTGCTCCAGGAAGTTGACTCGCTCCGCAGCCGGGAGGTCCTCGTATCGCTGCGCCACGAGTTGACCAGCGCCTCGCGGAACCCGCACGACAGACCGTTCTCCCGGCGGCGTAACGCCTCTGAAGAAACGCGGATTCAATTCCACGATGCTGCCTGACGTCGTGTCGGCAAGACGGGCAATCACATCCAGACCAGTTGCGTCTGGAACCGTAACTTCGTCAAACACCAGCGGCCGCGATAACGGGATGCTGTCGAATCCGTAATGCGTGGGATCCTTGGCAATCATCGTTGCAGCAATCAGTTTGGGTACGTAATCCCTCGTCTCCCTCCTGAGATACCGCCTTTCCGACAGCTCAAAGAACGTCTGGTCGGAGAGCGAATCGTCGCTCAACCTTCGCAGTCCTCTAGTAACACGCCCCGCCCCACCGTTGTAAGCAGCCGCAGCGAGGTACCACGACCCAAACAGTTCATTGAGATCAGAGAGGTGCCGGGCAGCAGCGTCGGTGGCGTTAAACGGATCGCGACGTTCATCGACCCAATCGTCTACTCTCAATCCATAAGCTCGACCGGTGCGCCACATGAACTGCCACATCCCGACGGCCCGCGATAGCGATACGGCCGTGTTGGAGTAACCGCTCTCGATCAACCCGAGAAAGAGGAGATCCTCAGGAACGCCGTGCGTGCGGAACACCGAGCGGATCATTCCGCCGTACCTGTTCAGCCGTCCCAACCACACGTTGAACCGCGGGCGAGCCGGTCCAATAAAGAAATCTATGAAGTACTGGACCCTCTCATGGCTCGAAAATGATTCGATGTCTATGTCGTAACTTGGCGCAAGAGAACTGGCGGCACCGTGCAGGCGGGCAAGCCAGTCGGCGTCAGCAAGCGCCCCGGCAGAAGTGGCGTTCAACGTGCCCCGGATATGCTCCCCGCCAGGCGCGAGACTGCGATACTCCAAGTTCCGCAGAATTTCCAGAATCTCGGCGTCGGTGGTCCAGTCCGTTGTTGGGAGCAGAGCGAGCAAGGCCGAATCGGGGGAAACGGCCGGTATCGGGAGTGGCCCAGTCACAACCGTCGGCGACGACGAAGAGCAGCCTATCGCGAAGATGGTGGGGGGAAAGATTAGCCAGAAACGACGCATACGCGCCCAAGTCCCGTCAGCGCGAAGCAATAACGTTACCAAGCAACCTGTTCGTCGCGTTGAGAACGGCAAGTGCAGCCCCCCTGGCAATCTCGTCCTCTACCATACACGAACCCACAAGGCGTCGATCCTGGCCACGTGCGTGGCTGGTCAGAGAAACCACAACCAGCACCGCGTCAAACGCCTTGATGGCTTTGACCCCAAGGACGCTCAACTGCACGTCCTCACCGAAAGCCCGTTCCAACGCTCGCGCAGTGGCGTTTGCCGCACAGCGAAGCTGCCCGGTCGGGGAATCGACCCCATCGGATTCGCCGGTAAAGTCGTCACCTGGCTTCCACCCCAGCACCACCTTCACCGCACAGCGGCTGCCCGGCTGCTGATCGAGCGTGAAGTCTTCAAATTGTATTCTGTCACCGCTCGCGTCGACAGACGCCTTATCAGTCATCCTCAGCCGCTGCTTTCAAACGGCACCTCAAGCTGCCGTTGGTCTCGATCGAGAGTTAGCTTAACCACATCTACATCAAGTCTCGGCTTACCGTCATCGGCTATTTGCGCCGACACGAGCAGCATGCGGCCATCGCCCAACGTTATGCGCAACTGCCGACAATCGGACCGGATAGTTACGTCCTCGACCGTTTGTCCGGTCAGAAATCCAACCGATTCGGCGATTCGTCGCAGTTCTTGGAGTGGAGTTCGCACCTGAGTTCAGAGCGAATTCAGCCGAAATGTTCCGTCAAGAGCTCCCGTAGCTTCTCGTCCGAAAGCGTCTCAGCCTGGGTGAAGATTGATGACTTGGAACTGGATTCGATGGGATAAGAGGTCCAAAACGCCCTATTATCTGCCCCGGCTACTTGCCGAAACGAGAACATGAGCTGCCACAGCGAGTGGTTGGCACGTTTTTCTGCCGCAGGCTGAACATGCCAGACCTCGTCATTACAGTCAATCACTCTCCAGGCCATCGTCACACCTCTTCAATAGCGATCAGTAGCGCGGTTGGAGCGCCAATATCGCGTCCCAGTCACGGGCGGTCAAGAGTTGTGCAGCCATGTTGAGGCATTCTATCATTGGGTCCACCCTTCCGCCGTGATGCAGCACACTGATCACGCCGCCCTCCCATCCAGCAGGCCGCGTGCGCATAATTCGGTCATCGGAAACACAAGTACCTCAACGCAAGGAGCAAATCATGTCCCTCAGTTTCATAGGCGCGATACTCTTCCTAGTGGGCCTCGCCGCAGCCATCTACCGGGGTGGCGCCAGGATTCAGCAAGTTCCGGTCAGAGCGGGTGGGCTAGGAGTCTCCCTGCTGGGCGGCCTGATGGTTGCGGCTTCTGCCGTCACCGTGATCGGGGTTGGCGAGGTAGGGGTCGTGCATGCATTCGGCCTGGTTGATCCAGATCCGTTGCTATCCGGTATCCGAATCGTCCGGCCCTGGGCGCAAGTCGAAAAGTTCAGCGTGCGTGAGATCCAGTTCCCGGGAGGTGGCCTGATAGAAGCGATGGACGCGCTGTCACGCGAGCAGATGGCGGTAGACGTTGAAGTCGCAGTGCGATACCGCATAGAATCACAGGACGTTGTCACGCTCTACACTCGCATCGGAGATCGGCGCGCCGTTGAGGCGGCGGTGCTAAACGCCATCAGGGCAGGCGTGCGTGACGGCATGGCAAAGCACGGTATCAACGAAATCGAATTCCGGGATTCAATCGCCGCCAGCATGTCAGCAGCTGTGCAGGGGAAACTGGCGGTCGCGAACATTGAGGGTGTGGACATCGCACACGTGACTCAGCTGTTCCTCCGCAAGATCACACCACCCGTTGTGGTCGCGGAAGCAATCAACGCCAAGATCCAGCAAGAGCAGCAGATCCAAACGGAAGGCTTCCGTGTACAGGTGGAGGAGCAGCGTGCGTTGCGACGAATCACGGAAGCCCAAGGGATTGCCGAGGCACAGCGCATCATCAACGTGACGCTCACACCGCGGTATCTCATGCGGGAATACATCACCAGTCTGGTCGCCGCGGCTGAGTCTCCCGGCACCACGATTATCTTCCCCACGGACAGGGGACTGCCGGTGTTTGACATGAGCCAGTTCACGAGGCAAGTGCAGGACAGGTAATCTGCGATAAGAAAAGCCCCGCGACGCTTACTGGTCCGCGGGGCTCAGTCTTACAGACGACAGAACTAGCTTCACCACACCACCGCCCCACCCGGCGGGCCCCCACCACTCCACCCCTCAACCCGGCGGTAGGACGGTAGGCTTCGTGGTACCGCCCTAACGCCCTACCGCCCTACCGCCCTACCGCCC
>JAZFQE010000047.1:0-5457 GCA_036444955.1 Gemmatimonadales bacterium | reverse complement strand
GAGGGCCTCGATCGCGCGAAGGCAGAGCGCGCCGTCAATCTCTCGATTGAAAAATACTGTTCGGTTATCCACTCCCTCTCACCTGACATCGATGTCAGTTACGCGGTAGTCGTTGAGAGGTAACTTGGCCGTCGTTCTGGCGGCGATTTTCTTCACCCCGCTTCACCAATTGCCGGCACAGAATCTATCGCTCCAAATGCACGGTATGGCTACGCTGGCGGAGAGATCTTTTTTTGGAGGTGGTGTAGGCGGTTTCTGGAGGGACGCCCGCCGCCTGGGTGTTGGCGGGAGCATCTCGCTCGGCGAGTGGGATCGTGAGCTTGCGGGTCGAGGTGAGATCGGTGTCAGCTACCATCTTGGTGCTATGGATGCGGGGGCGCTGGGCCTTTATCTAGGAGGTGGAGTGGCGGCGGCCTTTGCCGCGCGCCGTTCAGAGCAGTACCTGACGGTGATTGTCGGACTGGAACAAGACAGCCGAGGGAGGGGAGGTTGGTTTGCGGAGGCGGGGATTGGTGGGGGGGTTAGGGTTGTGGCCGGCTATCGGATCCTGCTGCGCCGCCGAGGGGCGTGACATAAAGAACCCGCCAAGAGCGGGAACTGTTACTTCGTGGCGGCTACCTGCTCGCTGCGACCTATCACCGGCCGGCAAAACTGCTCACCGGCGTCCCGCAGACGGCTGAGGTCTCGCTCACCGAGGTAGTTGTATCGCTCCCCGAGGTAGTCCATCGTGTCGTCAAACCACTCCTTCTGGTGTTCCAGAGAGGCCTCTAGCACACCGCAGCTCAGTATGTGACTGTACAGCTCATCGCGCGCTCTATCCCAGGCGCCGGGCGCCGGGCGCTGCCGGGGCTTCTTTTTCGCCATCGCCTACTGCAATTCCTGAATATGGGCAAACATAGGGGCGAATTATAAAACGGGAACAGCATGAATACAAATCCAACATTGACGACACCGATTTGATTGCCGGGTGTATAGGTTACGGCAGTGGCGGAGTGCAGGTTAGTTTTGGAAGGTTCGGTTGAACGGGAGCCTAGAGAGGTTTTATGAGTGATGATGTTTACGGCGAAGAACGGGCCCGACAGCTGGTGAGGCTGCTCCGTGCTTTGGCGGAGAGGATCCAGTATCTCGAGGACGATAATGATCTCCTTGGTGCCGGCCCGGAATTGCTCGAACTGATGGGCGACGCGCGGCGCGAGCTGTTCCGATACGAGGTGCGGGTGACATTCGATACGCCGGAAGTTGCCCGGAGCCGACGCGTCGTAGAACAGGCACGTCGACAGACGGAAGAGCTCGAGTTTGGCGGTGGAGACCTCGCGTTCGAGGAAGACTCCGAGGAGAACAACTGATGGCAGTAGGCGGCGGTAAGAGTTTCTATCTCGCTCTGATTGTGATCGCTGTGGTGGGAGCCGGCTTGATCTGGTCGCAGAGAGGATCCGGTGGAGCAGGCGCCACAGCGGTAGCGATCGCGGATTTGGATTCGATCGGAAGCACGTTCGAGGGCTACGTAATCGGCCGGAGCTCCGCGCCGGTAGAAGTAACCGAGTTCGCGGATTTCCAGTGTCCCGCCTGTGCTCGCCACGCGATCCTCACCATGCCTGACGTCATACAGCGCCTCGTAAGAACGGGTCGGGTGAGGTGGGTCTTCAAGGACCTGCCCCTCAATATCCACGACAAGGCGCGGAGCGCGCACTTGGCTGCCGCCTGCGCCGCTGAGCAGGATCTCTTTTGGCAGATGCACGACCAACTCTTCTATAGACAGAGTCGGTGGACCCGCGACCGGCGGGCTGAGCGCAGATTCCGCGAATACGCTGAAACGATCGGAGCGGATCTTGACCGCTATGACGAATGTGTGAGGTCAGGGCGATACAATTCTCGTATTGAAGCGAGCGTGCAGGAGGCGATTACGCTCGGAGTGTCGTCGACGCCCACGTTCGTAATCGGCAATAGAATGATTCCGGGCGTCATTCCGTATGACCGGTTCAAGCAAATCGTCGACTCGCTAGCCCCGGTTAATCCGACGGAATGATGCATCGGATGGCGATAGCCGTCCTGTCGCTTCTGGGTCTGCTCGTGTCGTTGTATCTCTGGCTGTGGAAGATGGGATGGCTCGGTGATCTGGCTTGCGGGAGCGGTGCCTGCGAAACCGTCCAGCTCAGCAGATTCGGCGAAATGCTTGGCGTCCCGGTCGCTTTCTTCGGTGTGGGTGGATACCTGGGACTGTTGGCGACTAGTCTGGTAGGGATCCAGCCCACGTGGCAGAAGCGGCGCAGCCCGACCCTGTGGCTGTTGGCGCTGAGCGCGGCGGGATTGGCGTTCACCGCCTACCTGACGATTCTCGAAGCGTTTGTTATTCGGGCCTGGTGTCGCTGGTGCTTGGTTTCGGCTGGGCTGATCGCCGTAATCTTCGCTCTGTCTCTCGCAGGTTTTGCGCGCTGGCCCCCCCTCCCCCCGCGCGGCGAACCGGATGGCTAGGGTTTGATCGAATCAACCGAAGCCGCTGCAATATCGTTGCCCGTATCTGCCTCTGGCGTCGTCGTGCGTGACCTGTCGCGCACATTCGGGTATAGGCTGATTCTCGACCGCCTCAACTTCCGGGTCGACCGCGGCGCTGTGCTGGCGGTGATGGGGCCCAACGGTGCGGGCAAGACGACGTTGCTGAGGGTGTTGTCCGGCGTGTTGAAGCCCACGTCGGGGTCTGTGGAACGGTCGCAGCGAATTGGGATGGTCGGACACCACTCGATGCTGTACGACGCGCTGACCGCTGCGGAGAATCTCGCTTTCTATTGTCGCCTCTTTGGCATCACAGACCGTAACCGCGTACAGGAAGTGCTCGATTTGATGGGACTGTCTCGGTGGCAACATCAACGGGTTGGCACCTTCAGTCGCGGCATGACACAACGTCTAGCCGTCGCCCGTGCCCTGCTCGCCGAACCCGACCTTCTGCTGCTGGATGAACCGCTCAGCAGCCTAGATGAATACGGTGTCGATGCTGTGCTGCAACTTCTGATGCGGCTGCGCGATGAGGGTACGTCCATGGTCTTGGTCGGCCACGAGGTTTCGTCAGTAACGCAGCTTGCAACTTCGATCGGCTTCCTCGTGGGAGGCCACATGGACGTGATCGAAGAACTGGGTGGACGTGATGGCCGGGAGATCGCCGAACGCTATAGAGAGGTGGTCCGTGGCTGAGGTACTTACCGCGGCTCTGGCGATCGCCGCGAAGGACATCTCCATCGAGCTGAGAACTAAGACAGCATTCATGTCGGCTCTGGTGTTTGCAATCCTGGTGCTCGCAATCTTGTTTTTCGCGCGCGATCCCACAGCGGTAGCCGCTATTGACGTCGCTCCTGGCGCGCTATGGGTCACGTTTACGTTCGCTGCGATGGTGGGACTGAATCGGTCGTTTCTCTTGGAACGCGAGAATAGGGCTCTCGAGGGCATCCTACTGAGTCCCATCCCCCGGTCGTCAATTTTCCTGGGCAAGCTTATTGGCAACCTCGCATTCGTGTTCACGATCGAGCTGATCAGTCTTCCGATCTTCATGCTTTTTTATGACGTGGCAATCTGGTCGGGACTCCCCCGGCTGCTGATCGTGATGGTGATGACATCGGTCGCGTTTGTGAGCGTGGGGACATTGCTGAGTTCCATGGTGGTGCGCACGAGATTCGCGGAGCTAATGTTGCCCCTACTGCTGCTGCCCTTCTTGGTTCCGCCGGTGGTGGGCGCCGTTCAAGTGACCGCACGCATCATGGCGGAACGACCCTTGAACGAGGTCGCGGGCTGGCTTAAGTTGTTGGCCGCCTTTGACATAGTTTTCTTCATACTGTCGCTCATGCTGTTCGAGGCAACGCTCGAAGAATGAACCCACGCCAGAATGCTGTTCGGTTAAACCTCAAAGGCCAGTTGATTACTTGGGTTGCTCTACTAGGCCTCGCTGGGGTGTACGTACGAGCGCTAGCGTTCACCCCGATAGAACGCACGCAAGGTCCCGCTCAAAAGATCTTCTACCTCCACGCCCCGGCCGCCATGACCGCGCTCATGGCATTCGCGCTTACCGGCGTCGTTAGCATCTTCTATCTGTGGCTCAAGGACCGGAAGTTGGACCTGTTTGCGGCATCCTCGGCGGAGGTGGGGGTGGCGTTTTCCGTCGTCATGCTCACGACAGGACCTATCTGGGGAAAACCAATCTGGGGAACGTGGTGGAGCTGGGACGCCCGATTAACATCCACCCTCTTCATCTTTCTGCTGTTCGTGGGATACCTCGTTATGCGGGGCGCACTGGAGGACCCGCGTGTGCGTGCTCAGTACTCGAGTGTGATCGGCATAATGGGTTTGCTGCTCGTGCCGTTCATCCACATCTCGGTGTATCTCTTCCGGACGCTTCATCCCACACCGATCATTGCCAAACCGAGCGCACCGTCGCTGCCACAAGAGATGCTGGTAACGCTGCTCATCTCTGCCTTGGTGTTCCTACTTTTCTACGTGGGGTTCGTAACGCAGCGGTACTCGCTCGGCCTGCTTAGGGAGCTCAAACACGAGGAGGCAGCCCGTGGAATATCCTGACAACGGCGCGTACATGGTGGCAGCCTATATCGTTGCCGCCGTTGTGCTGGTCGTGTATTCCGTCGGTCTGTCAGTGAGGATCATGTGGGAGTCCCGCGAAAATGCCGTTAAGAATTGGAACCCGCGGCAGTAAGCTAGCGCTGATCCAGGCGGAGAGGGTGCGGTCCCTCCTCGAGATCAGCGGCATTCCTGCGGAGATAGTCACCATAGCGACCTCCGGAGACGAGGGTCGTAGGAAAGTAGCTGTGGGTGCCCCGGCCAAAGGACTGTACACCAAGGAAATCGAGGAGCGACTGCTAGACGGGGGAATCGATCTCGCGGTCCACTCCCTCAAAGACTTGGAGACAAGCCTGCCGGACGGGCTCGTCCTGGGAGCTTTTCCCGAACGAGCCGATCCACGGGACGCTCTCGTGACGAAATCGGGCTGTGCCATTGATGAATTGCCGGCGGGATCAAGCGTAGGAACTTCCAGCATCAGGCGACGGGCCGCTCTCCTTTCCATTCGCAACGATCTTGCAGTCGTCGAGCTGAGAGGAAACGTGCCGACTCGCCTACGCAAATTGGCTGACGGAGAGGTTGATGCAGCGGTAATGGCGATGGCCGGTCTGGAGCGGTTGCAATCAGATGTCGGAGCCGTACCGTTCGACGTCAGGGAAATGGTGCCCGCCGCGGGCCAAGGCGTAATTGCAGTGGAGGTCCGTGAGGGTGATGCCGATGTCCTCGAAAAAGTGCAGGCTATTGACGACGCTGCGATCAGGATTCAAGCCGTAGCGGAAAGGGCGGTACTCGCCCGGCTTGAAGGCGGCTGCACCGCACCGATCGGGGCGACCACTGTGCCGGTCGGCTCGGGTCACGAGTTGTTTGTGAAAGTCTATGCTCCAGATGGTTCCAGATACA
>JAZFQE010000046.1:0-3047 GCA_036444955.1 Gemmatimonadales bacterium | reverse complement strand
GCGCTCGGGGACCCGACACGCCTGGGGCTCGTCGTGCGTCTCTCCTCAGGCGGGCCTGGGTCCATCGCGCGCCTGAGCGAGAGCGCCGACGTATCGCGACAGGCCGTCACCAAGCACCTGCACGTGCTCTCTGACGCGAGGCTCGTGCGTAGCTTTCGCCGCGGGCGGCAGCACATCTGGGAGCTCGAGCCCGACCGGCTCGCCGATGCGCGCGACTACCTCGACCGCATTGACGCCCAGTGGGATGAAGCCCTCGAACGCCTCAAGGCCTTCGTGGAGGAAGACTGAGAAGGCAGAGTCGCAATCCCGGCGGTTGGCCTGTGCCTCCCGAAAACGTTCACAAAGAAGTGGTTTTCCGTGCGGCTTCTTTAGCGAGATGGGAATCACTCTCACGCGGTTCTAATATGGCTAGATGAGGCGAGTTGCCACTGTCTGTGGGCAGTCAGTTCAGAAAGGTAATCTTGGCATTTGAGGACTGCCGTTAGTCAGTGGCAAGATCCGGTTCGCCACAGTGTTCCAGAATTGCTTTGCGAGTGGCGTTTTTCAGATCCAAGGCCGCCTTCCAGTCCGAGCCTTTTGGCTGTAGCGGACTACCTATCAATACACGCACGGCTCCGGGGTAGATCCGCCACGAGTCATCGCGCAGCAGCAACCGAGTACCTCGAATGGTCACGGGAACTATCGGTATGCCTGCCTGGGCTGCCGCGACGAAGGCCCCCATGTGAAAAGGCAACAATCCGGACTCCCGATGAAAAGTACCCTCCGGGAAAAACGCCAGCGAGTTGCCCTTGCGGGTCACGTCCACCAGCCGTTCAGCATCCTCTGCACTTTGCTGCACTTCAAAACGTCGCACGAACAGGGTGCCCAGCCGCCGCAGCGGAAACCTCACAAGAACATTTTTCAGTAGCTCGCTCTTTGCGACGAAGCGTAAGGGAATTGGAATCGCAATCGCTAGGACGAAACTGTCCAGATAGCTCTGGTGATTGGAGGCCAATACGAATGCTTGATCGCGTGGCAATTGCTCCGCGCCAACGACAGAAATTTGGTTTCCGGTGAGCCTGGCGAGCAACCGTGCTTCGGCCCGAACCCATCGCCAACGCCAGGGCAGCGTCGGCAATAGGAGCACCGCGATGCAGGCCAAGCCTGCCAACAGATGGAACAAAGTCCGGGCATAGGCGGAATACAAGATGCTGCCGACCCGACGCAGTTCTGCTCGAAGCCGGGGGACGATGCCAGCAGCGATCACGCGTGCAATTTGCCACCGTACTGTGCGTTTGTGGCCAAGCCGCCCCTCCTCGTACAGTTGGCGCGTGGTCGTGCGCCGCAGCTTGCCACTCGATGTCTTTGGTATTGTGTGTGGCGGGACGAGCACAACGTCATCGGGTGGGACGGAGAGTATGTCGACTGTTGTGTCAACGATGTCGCGATGAAGGCGTGCAAGTTTCGTTGGCTCAGTTTCGTGGGTCTCCGCAACGATCACGAGGCGCTCGGTTTCCAGGTGTTCTTCCCGGCTACCGAAGGAAGCGACGCATCCTTTGCGGATACCTGTTATCTGTCCCACTGCTTCGTCCAGTTCATATGGCAGAATATTTCGCCCACCGCGAACAATCACGTCTTTGTCCCGGCCGGTGATGAATACTTCACCATCGGCGGTATAACCACGGTCGCCGGTATCGAGCCAGTCATCATGGCGGAATAGGAGACGTGAGGCCTCGGGGTTGTGGAAATAACCCGTTGTTGCGGAGGGGCCTTTCAACTCCAGCCGACCTTCTTGTCTTTCCGGAACCTCGGTCCCGGTCGCGTCGATAATACGTACTTGTTCACCGTGCAGCGGGTAACCACAACCGACCCACTGCAGTGCATTCACATCTTCCGCCGCTGCAGTCTCGGCACGGCCGGAGTCCATGAAGATGTCTCGTCGAACCCGATCGATCACAACAGGGTGACCAGGTGGCGGGATCGCAACACCCAGCGTGGCTTCAGCCAGGCCGTAGACAGGGGTCAACGCCGACTTGTCCAGACCGTAGCGAGCAAAACGCTGGTTGAACTCAGTCAGTGTTTTGGCACTTACCGGCTCGGCCCCGTTTAGCGCCATCCTTAGGGAGCTTAAATCCAATCCTTCGAGCTCGGCATCGGTGATTTTGCGCCGGCACAGCTCATAGCCAAAGTTCGGTGATGCGGTCAGCGTGCCCCGATGACGATGTATTGCCCACAACCACCGAGCGGGCTTGGAGAGAAAACTAAGTGGCGATAGCAGCACCAGCTGTGCGCCGATGTAAAGACTTCCAAACCAGGTGCCGATCAACCCCATGTCGTGGTACAGAGGCAGCCAGCTTACAAACGTATCGTGTGATGTCACACGAGCGCGTCGCACCATTGCCCGAATGTTTGCTAGCAAGTTAGCGTGCGTAAGGATGACTCCTTTAGGGTCGCCGGTACTCCCGGAGGTGTACTGCAAAAAAGCAATGTCGCCTGGCCGACGTGACGGAAGGCCCCCGGTGATTTCATGCGCCGAAAGATCTTCCACAGTTGCCAATCGGTGCAAATGCGGTAGATTCGACTGAAGGAGTCGGGCGACGCGCTTGGCTTCGGGGATCGTAATCAATATCCGGGCCCGGGCGTTGTCGAGAATCTTGACGTGTCGTCTGAGATGCTCTTCTATTTGAGAGATCCGTGCCGGGGGGTAAATCGGGACCGGGACGCCACCAGCCATGAGAATTCCAAAAAAACTGAACAGGTAGTCCTTGCCCGTCGGCAACATCAATGCCACGCTTTGCCCGGCTCGTAGAGTCTCCCGCTGGAGACCGGCGGCTACCGCTTTCGCTCGCTCCTGGAGTCTGGCATAGCTGATTTCTACGGCCGCACCATTGTTCTCATACACATATACGTGCGTTCGGTCGGGCTGTTGGTTTGTATGCCAGTCGAGAACGTCGATCAGAGTTTTAGCATGTACTGGAAAAGCTAAAGTTTCCTCTGGTTTTCGATAAAAGACCTCGCCCTTTGATACGGGAGGCACTAGACTACTCGCAGCGCGCGCGTCACGAAGT
>JAZFQE010000045.1:0-2298 GCA_036444955.1 Gemmatimonadales bacterium | reverse complement strand
AGATACAGGACCGGCATCTGAGGCTCGCCGCAGAATACGACAACTACAGAAAGCGGACATCAAAAGAGCTAGCCGACGCCGGTGTAAGGGCGCAGGCGTTTCTCGTCGGGCGGCTTCTGGACGCGCTTGATGATCTTGGAAGGGTGGCGCATGTCGATCCCACGAGCGTCGACGCCAAAGATGTTCTTGAGGGTGTGGAACTCGTCGAGAGGAAGATGTTGCGCGAGCTGGAGGCGTTGGGCCTTGAGCGGATTGGGGCGGTTGGGCAACCGTTCGATCCCAACGACCATGAGGCGATAGGCGCGCTCCCGGCTGAGTCCCTTGAGCAGGACCACACTGTAGCGCACGTGTTGCAGCTTGGATACCGGCTGGGGCCTACCTTGATGCGGCCGGCCCGAGTACAAGTTTACACGTGGCAGGACAAATCAGGATCGGAAACTGAAGAGTGACGCGTAGACCATGACCGCAGGGAAGGACTACTACCGGATCCTTAGCGTCTCCGCGAGCGCGAAGGACTCGACCATCAAGAAGGCGTACCGCGACCTCGCTAAGAAATACCATCCGGATGCCAACCCAAACGACGCTGGCGCTGCGGAACACTTTAAGGAGATATCTGAGGCGTACGGCGTCTTGAGCGATCCCAAGAAGCGCAAGCAGTACGACATGATGCGAAAGCTCGGGGCGTTCGCTGGTTCGGCGGCGGGCAAGGCCAGTCGGACAGATCGAGCGCGAGGTGCGGCAGACGCATTTCGGTTTGAGGATATCGGATTCGGGGGCGGAGGTGGAATCGGGGGCCTCGGCGATCTCTTCTCCTCGATTTTCGGCTTCGGACGAAGGGATCAGCCGGTACCTCCGATCGAAACTTCGGTGGATGTCCCATTTCGTGTTGCGGCCTTGGGTGGAAAGGTACCAGTGAGAATTACTGTGAACGAGGCGTGCCCTCACTGCGGCGGCTCGGGAGCAGCTCCGGGAAGTGTGATCGACACGTGTTCGGAATGTTCCGGTCGTGGAACTGTCAGCTTTGGGCAGGGCAGCTTTGCGGTGAACCGGCCGTGTCCCAAGTGTGGGGGGAGAGGGAAAATTCCGCAGACTCTCTGCCCAAGGTGTAAGGGTGAGGGCGAGGTTTCGATCACCAAGCGCATCATGATAAGTGTTCCGGCCGGTGTGGAAAGCGGCCAACAGGTGAGGCTAAAAGGACAGGGCCAGCGGAACGCAACGGGTGGTCAGGCGGGTGATGTTTTGGTCACCTTTCGAGTGAAGTCCGACCGGTTCCTAAGGCGCGACGGCATGCACGTAGTGTGCAGAGTTCCTATCAACTTGGCCCAGGCGATGTTGGGCACGAAGATCAAAGTTCGTACCGTAGAAGGCAACAGGGTTGTTCTCCGCGTGCCAGCCGGTACGCAGCCAGGGCGGAAGTTCCGGCTGAAGGGTATGGGAGTGTCTAAGAACGGCAGGCGGGGAGATCAACTTGTAGAGATAGAAGTGAAGATTCCCAAGAAGCTCGAACCAGATCAAGAAAAGCTAATAAAGAAATTTGCAGATTCTGCTGGGTTGACCTACTGACCTATTCCCCAAGCCATCGCGAGGCACTGTCCGGCTCCAATTCCCCGAGTCGTCGTACCGTGAAGGTGGCGTAGGGCCCGCGCGGCGACCATCTGACTATTTCGCCGCTGATCGGGGAGAAGCTGTAGACCAGGAACTCGTTGGTGCTCTGGACGCCCGCGATGAAGTGGGGACGTCCACTGGCGTCGATAGCTATATCGCTCACGTACACAGTCTCACGCCACGGCCACTCGACCCGCCATCTTATCTTGCCGAGCCCGTTGTAAAGGGTGATATGCCGGTTGGGTATCGCGTGTATGAGCCCTCCCGATGCGGCGACCAGGAGCCCGGTTCGAGAGATCTCTTCCTCCGTAACGGCGAAGGTGGCCGCAGAATCGTCCGCCAGCGCGACGAGTTCGCCCCCCCCGACCTCTACGATGATGCGTCCGTCCGGAATAACAGCGAATTGATGCGCTGTGGGAGCGACTCCACGCAAGTCGATCTGCCCCTCCAAGTCGCCGTTCGCGCTCATGATCACCACCGAAGGTCGTCCTTCGGCTACGTCGGAAACGTACCATCGCTCTCCCATGAACTGTACGTGGATCGGGCTGTTGAGGAACGTGCTTCCCAGCGTGTCCAAGCTGCCGGAGAGTCGATTTCGAACGACGACACCGGGTGGGTCAGATATGGTCACAGCGATTATGCTGTCGCCTACCACCGCCACCGCGCGGCCGCTAATGAAGATGGGCTGTAGCG
>JAZFQE010000044.1:0-8390 GCA_036444955.1 Gemmatimonadales bacterium | reverse complement strand
CTTCACGCTAGCCATCACTGATCCTCAGGCCCAGTGCATCCAGATCGGACGGCGGAACATCCGTCGGAGCTTGCTCTAACAGCGCCCTCGCTGCCGTGGTCTTGGGAAACGCGATTACGTCACGCAGGTTGCTGGCTCCGGCAAGCAGCATCACAACACGATCGAATCCCACTGCGAATCCCCCATGAGGAGGTGCACCCGCGCGGAGCGCGTTCAGTAGGAATCCAAATCTCCGCTCTGCTTCCTCTCTCGCTATCCCGAGTCGCTCTAGAACGGCAATTTGAAGATCAGGATCCGTAATTCTAATCGAACCGCTCCCAAGTTCGTTGCCGTTATAGACCAAGTCGTAGTGCCGTGACCTAACGTTGCCGAGGTTTCCCTCCTTGAGCGCTGCAATATCGTCTTCGTGCGGCGCCGTAAATGGGTGGTGCGCGAAAGTCCCATTTGCTGACTCGTCGTGCCATTCGAAAAGAGGGAAATCAACGATCCAGGCGAAGGCATGCTTTGCCGCAGGCTTCGGTTTCAGCCTGCTGATTACGCCTCGCCGGACCCGGTCGAGCACCGGCGATGTTACTGCATCGGGACCCGCGGCGATAACCAGGAGATCACCCTCCTGTATTCCGGCTAACTCGGGTGTCATTCCTTCCAGCTTACTGAGCGGGCCAGTGAGCTTGGAATTCTGGTTTTTCAGTGTCGCCAAGCCTGACGCACCAACCTTCTTGGCCTCTGCGGTAAGCGAGTCGACGTCCTTGCGTGATAGCGCCGCACCGCCGGATATCGCGATCCCTCGGACCCGCTGACCCGCCTCCACAGCATCGTCGAACACCTTGAACCCGCGCCCTTTGACCCGATCGCTGAAGTCGGAGATCACGTATTCGAACCTCAGATCGGGCTTGTCAGTCCCAAACTTTTCCATCACCTCGCGATACTTGAGCCTTTCAAACGGTCCGGTGACCGACTCGCCCGCCTCGTCCCACAGATCAACCATCACCGCTTCCACAGCTTCAAACACATCCTGCGGTTCAACGAACGAGGCCTCGATATCTATCTGAGTGAACTCCGGTTGGCGATCGGCCCGCAGGTCCTCGTCGCGAAAGCAGCGCGCTATTTGGAAGTATCGGTCTATCCCGGAGACCATGAGGATCTGTTTATAAATCTGCGGGGACTGGGGAAGCGCGTAGAAGCGGCCTTTATTTACGCGAGATGGGACAAGGTAATCTCGGGCACCCTCGGGCGTCGGCCGGGTGAGCACAGGCGTCTCCACTTCCCAAAAATCGAGGCGAGACAGGGTTGCCCTCGCTCTTTGCAGCAACCGGTGGCGCAGGAACAGATTCGCGTGCACCTCCGGTCGTCTCAGATCTATGTCGCGGTGCAGCAGCCTTAACTCTTCGGCGGGGAGATCTTCTCCCTTCACTCTCCACACCGGTATCGGCAGCCGCGTGGCCTTGCTCAGTACGCGGAGAAAGTGCGCTTTGACCTCCACATCGCCGGTAGTCATTTCAGGGTTTCGCGCATCGTCCGGTCGCAGCTCGACGACCCCTTGCAAACTCACGACAGTCTCCAGCCCCACCCCTGACGCAAGTTCCATCATTTCGGGGGGAGCCCATTCTGGACCCAATGCAACTTGTACGAGACCATCGCGGTCGCGCAGGTCGAAGAAGATTAGACCTCCGAGGTCTCTGCGCTTGTGCACCCACCCCGCCAGGGCGACCTCATTACCCGCGTGAGAGGAGCGCAGAGAGCCACAGCGGTGCGTGCGCATCGCCGTCGCCGTCATTCAGCCATCAACCTCTGAGTGCCCGTTGCGGTAGCGTCAAGCCGGGCCGGGAGGATAGGATATCTCCGGAGGCGACGATCGCCCTGCCGCAGCTTTGAATCCCGAGTTCGGGACACCGACTGTGAGCAGCACGGCCCAGCAGTCGCCATCCCTCAGGAGGAGAGGGTTCTTTGCAGATACGCTCAATAGCCAAATTCTACTCAAGCAAAAACATAACGGCACGATTTGCGGGCAGCAAGCGTCTGCTTGACATCCGATCCGATTTCAGCAAACCTCCTGCAGTAAAACAACTTATGGTTTCCTTTCCGCTCGGGTGCCCGGGCCGGACCGGCCCGCACCCAGCACCGTAAAAACAGGATGAACTTGCTCAACCAGACGCCAGCGGAAGCCCGGGCAACGCTCCAGGACCTCGTCAAGAGGATAGGCGTGGATGGCTTCCGAGTGAACCAGATCCATCGCCGACTGTGGCAGAGACCAGCCGCCAGCTGGGAGAGCACTTCCAATCTTCCGGCGGCCATCGTCCGGACGCTGGAAGCCGAGTTCCCAATCCTGAGACCTGTCGTCGTATCGCGGCAGGTTTCAAATGACGGAACCGTGAAGTTTCTCTGGAAACTGATCGATGGTGCTCTGATAGAATCGGTCGTAATCCCCGAGGGTGACCGCCGAACTCTGTGCATCTCATCCCAAGTCGGATGCGCGTTCGCGTGCGTGTTCTGCGCCACGGGGGCCATGGGGTTTGGACGCAATTTGGAACCCTGGGAGATTACGGCGCAGGTGCGCGAGATGATCTTACTGGAGAATATCCGGCCCAACAACGTGGTGTTCATGGGCATGGGAGAGCCATTGCACAACTGGGGTTCGGTCAACACCGCACTCACGATTTTGAACGACCGGGAAGGCTTGGGCATCGGTGCTCGCCACATCACTGTGAGCACCGTCGGCTTGATTCCACAGCTGGCAGAGCTGGCTGCACGGCGGGAACAGTTCAGGCTCGCCGTTTCCCTCCACGCGCCAACGAGCCGAAAGCGAGCGCAGATTATGCCGGTCGAGCGCAAATACCCGCTCCCGGCGCTCGTCGACGGCCTCCGTAAATTCAGGCGGCGAATCACGTTCGAGTATGTCATGATAGCCGGGGTGAACGACACCGACTCCGACGCTGCCGATCTCGCCGAACTGGCTGCCGAACTGGGTGCCATGGTGAACCTCATCCCCCTGCACCCCGGCGCTGCCGCGGAATACAAGCCGACCGACGCGGACCGGATGCACCAGTTCGCTCGTCTAGCAAGATCTCGGGGGGTTAACGTCACGCTGAGACGGAGCCGCGGCCTCGACATAAGTGCGGCGTGCGGACAGTTAAGGGTTGATTTCGAGGGGACGCACAAAGTCGACGCCCAGTAGCACTGTGACATCCAGGAGGAGATCCAGGTCATGATCTACTGCTACAGCACCTTGACCCAAGATCTCGCGCACCATTAGTGCAGCACTGCTGTCGCCGCGGCGCACCACAATCCGGGTGGCATCGAGACCCTGGTCCTGCGCGGTGCCATAGTAGACCACGTCCACTCCCTGGCTGCGAAGGAAACGAGTCACAGACCGAGCAAGCCCAGGTTGTTGTGTAGAGTTCAGCACCTCAACCTGAAAATCGTGCTCCCCTCCCGGGATCGTGACGGCATCCGCCGCGTCCTGGCCCGGCCTGAACAAGAGCACGGCACCCGTGAGGACTATGGTAGCGGCGAGAGTTGCCCCTAGCGCGATCTTAACTGCTCGTTCCAAAACATCCGCGTCTCTTCTGGTATGGGCCACCCTGACTCCGCCAACTGCTTGACCCTCTGTTTGGTTACCTGGAAGAGAGCAGCCTGCGGGTTCTGGGGCACCAGTTCGACTAGTTCTCGGTGGGAGTTTGAGCTGAACTTTCTTCCGGGTTCGAGGAAGTCGGCCATGTACAACATGCGTCCGACCTCATCCCAGCCGGTATAGCCGATCGAGTGATAGTAGACCGCATCGAGAACACCCAGATCGTCTTCTCCGTGCAGCCGCGCCGCAGATGCGGCTGCTGGCCCGTGACGCAATTTCGGGAACTTCCACTCTTCGGGAGCCAGGTCCTCAAGTTGTTCCGGAGTCGCATCCTTGAGCGCGTCATGAAAGTAGGCCGCCCTGAGCCATCTTGCGCTCTCCGAGACGGAAATATCTAGCAGGCTTGCCCACTGCTTGATGAGCTTGGCCACCCTCTCGATATGCGCCCGCCGCTTCTCTGACACAATCGCCCACGAGGGCAACGCGATTTCATTCATCGCCAGTCAGGAGAGAGAGAGAGAGCTCGGTCATCTCACGCCTCCAAAAATCTCTATTCGAGATCTCGGGATGAGGTATCTGTAGATCTGGTTCTCGCACTTCTCTGTCACCGAACGCAACAATGTCTATATCGATGTTACGTGGGCCCCACCGCTTCGTCCTCCTCCTCCCACCGACGGCTTCAATCTGCAAGCACCGTGAAAGGAGTTCCCTGGGAGAGAGACTTGTTCGAACCGCAAGCATCTGGTTGAGGAAGTATCCCTGGGGGACGCCACCTACAGGTTCCGTTTCCTCGATCGCACTCTCCGCTACCACCTCGCAGTGCGGCAGCGCGGTGATGCGCGAGCGCGCGGCCGCCAGGTTCGCAGATCGGTCTCCCAGATTGGATCCCAACGCGAGAAATACGAGCTCACTCCGTGCCACGCGTCCGGGTGATCTCCACTGCGACATGATCCAGAGGACCGTCAATTGGCACATGTGGTTTGCGAGCGGCGACTCTGACAGTCTCAACAGCACTGACCTCGAGCGTGGAGGCCGCGATCATTTCGCACAGCCCCTCGAGAAGCTTGTGGTGGCTGGTCCCAACCACGTCCGAAACAATCTTATAGAGGTCTCGATAGTCCACGAGTTGTTTCGGCGAATCGCTTTCTCCAACCGATCTAAGGGACAGCCAGACGGTGAGATCCAATTCGATTGGCTGCGGCACGTGCTCCTCGTGAGGAAGCAGGCCCACGCACGTGTGGAATCGCATCCCCTTGAGTTCAATCTTGTCGCTGGTGTGCACAGCAACCTAAGCGTGAGCGGAAATCATGGCATGTGCGGCAGCTCGCCCTACCTACAGCGAGCTATCAGGCGAAGTGGGAGCCCGGATCGATCCCGAATCTAGCCGGGTCGACAACCTTTTGGATCGATCTCGTGTAATTCCCTTGTGCATCAGTTTCGGCAAGATCAACAATCTTACTCTCACTCACCGGCCGCCCATCGGTATCGACCAAGATCTTAACGAGCGGACGGTCTATCTGCTTCGTGTCAGACTTTGCCGCATGTACGACTCCCAGCTCGCTCGTATTCAGGAGCACGCAGCTCCCAACGGGGTAAATGCCGAGAAGATTGATCATCCCTTTGACTAGAACCCGATCCATGCCCCGCTTGGGATTCCGCCACATTTCCTGGAGTACCTCGCTGGGCTGTATAGGCTCGGTCTGATACGACCGCCGGCTGGTGGCGGCGTCAAATCCGTCAGCCACGGCGATGATCTTCGAGAACAGCGACATCTTGCGTGGCCTAATAGACTTGGGATACCCCGTCAGATCAATTCTCATGTGATGTTCGTACGCCGCGATCGCTGACCGGTACGGAATCTCCCCGTAGCCGCGAAGCCCAAACAGTGTGAGCGCACCCACCCACGGGTGAGCCTGCAGCGTCTGCCACTCCTCTTCGTCGAGCGGCCCTTCTTTATTAAGCACTTCCAACGGGATCCGGCTCTTACCGATGTCGTGGAGCAGAGCCGCCATTCCCAGGTCGTAGAGCTGCAGTTTGTCTAGACCCAGTCGCCTACCGATCGAAATACTGAAGATGCACACGTTCAGCGAGTGGGTAAACGTGTACTCATCGTAGTCGCGGATCGTCGTCAAACCCGTCAGCGAAGCCTCGTTTCCCAAGACCTGGTCGACAACACCCTGCACCGCCCTCTTCACCTTCTTCACGCTGGCGGTTCTCCCCATCCGGACACTATTGATCAGCTGTTTGCTTGCCTGGACGCCCCTTTCATAGGTCCGCTTGGCTGTCTGCTTCGCCTGATCTGCGTCCACTACCACCTCGACCTCAGCGGCCACCAGGGGAGCGACGATCTCGATTTTTGAAGTTCCGCCCGCATCAAGCTGCTCACGGACCTTTTCCAGATGGTCGAGGTCCGGCTCGGGCACACCGCTATTGGCGAGCGTGAGGGCAAACACTTGCCAGTCACCGCGGTCCACCGATTCGTCTGCGCGGAACGACCCGACTCCGCAACGTCGAAGCGTGTCTATGATCTCACTGAAATAGCTAGCAGTCTCTGAGTCGTGGCGGATTCTCGTTCCGTTCACGAAGAGAAAGTCGCCGGATATCTTCACTTCCAAACTTCCCTCGATCTCTGACACGACGCGGCCGGCCTTGTCCAGCTCGTCAAGCGACCGCTGTACCTGATCGTTTTCGAGTGGGTACAGCTTCACGCTCCTCAGGGCTGTGTAGAAGTCGACTAGGAAGTCTTTGCCGGCCTGGCGAACAAGACCTTCCGTAGACGCTGCAGAGTCGGCGATGGACCGGCGCTGTCCCGGCGTTCTGGCCTCGCCAGAGTTCTCGGCCACTACGACATCTCCTTCAGGACGTTCTGAGCTGCATTCTTGACCAGCGGGTGCTTGTCCTTCCTCACCGCCTTCTCGAGCAGAGCCCTGGCGCGAGGCCCTCCGATCTTGCCGAGGGCAACCGTAACACACGCTCTGGTCTCAAGGTCAGCAGCTTTTTTACCCAGGAACCCGCCGCCGAGCAACAAAGGTTTCAGCTCTGCAATCCCGTCTTCACCAGCCAGGATGCCAAATGCTTCGAAGAAGGCCGTCTTCTCGGCGAGATTCGCCTGCCTCAGTGACTTACTCGTAATTGCCTCAGTGATCTTATCAAGCGCTCCCAGATTCTTCGTGCGGGCAAAAGCCTTGACGGCAGCCGTCCGCACGTCGCTGTCACTGTCATCAAGAGCTTTTCTTAGCTCCAATAGTGCTCCGGGAGATTCGATCTGACCGAGGGCCTCCGCAACCGCAAGCCTGATCGCTGCGACTTCATGGTTGAGACGCATTGCGAGATTCGGAACAGCCTGCGTCATTTGCAACTCGCCAGCCAGCTTTACTGATCGCTCGAGAATGTCGAGGTCGTCACTTTCCAAGACGCGCGAAAACTCATCGGGGGATCGTTGTAAAAAACGGTTAACGAGCTCACGGAGAGCCCCGGCAAATTCAGTTTCGCCCAAGTCCGGCAGCGACGCCAAGATCGGACCCACCGCATCGGGGGTCAGGTGGTTCAAGAACTGCTCCCATTCCCCTCTCGGGGGAGCGTTCTCTGAGGTAGCAATCCCCTTCAGCAGGTCTCGCAGAGCATCTCCCTGGGAGACTCTCCGCGGGATCTCTTCCAGTAGTTTCACGTGTTCGGGTTCGAGATCGGTCACGCGTCGGAGGACGATCTTGATCTCTCCAAGCGCATAGTTGATCGCTTTAATATCCCGCTCCTCCATCAAATACGGGATGAAATTCTCTACAATTGCTATTACCTCCTCCCGAGTGTCCGGCTTGGGCTGAAGCTCCAGGATGTCCAATACCATCGAAAGCGTATTGCGCCGCAGGTCCTGGCTGTACTCGCGCTGCACCTCTGCGCGAAGATATTCGATCTCCTCCTCTTCGAGGAAATAAGGTCGCAACTCAGGTTCTTCCCGAACGGGCGCCACCACGGCCGATCCAACCGCACTACCCTCGGCGGCGGTGCTCTGCTGCTGGGCGGTGCTCTCCTGGGCCAGCTCTGTTGCTATCTGCTGGGGGGTGGCAGACAGTTTGGTGTCGCCCAGCTCG
The DNA here is from genome assembly GCA_036444955.1 of Gemmatimonadales bacterium. Classification (GTDB taxonomy): domain Bacteria; phylum Gemmatimonadota; class Gemmatimonadetes; order Gemmatimonadales; family GWC2-71-9; genus B16T1B5. The sequence continues at coordinate 731 of JAZFQE010000044.1, read as the reverse complement.
ATCGACTCCACGTCACCCAGCCCGATTTCGACAAAGTCGTATCGTACCAGCTGGAAGTTTTGCTGCCAAAGCAGCGTCAGCAGGTCGTCCTCCGACTCGGGAGGGAGGGAGCGCGCCTTGTTGATGACCGCGAGAAACAGGACTAGCTCGGTCTCCTCCACGCCACGGTCCAGAGTGATGGAGCGAATGCCGTCCTTGTGGAGGATCCAAGCAATGCTTTCAGCCTTGGTGGGGTCCTTGTGGACCGGTTTCTCATCGCAGATGAGCTCGGTTTCACTCAACTCGAGCGTGAGGCTCTCGCGGTCATTCCAGATGGCCTCAAACGACGATTGAAGGTCTTTCATCGCCTGCTGATAAACGGGATTGTTGTCCATATAGAGACGCTTCGCTTTCAACCCCCTGCTGAACAGATGCAGCATCTCCTCCACCGGAGCGATTGCAGCTTGCTGTGTCGCATCTGGTTGTTCGAGCATCAGCGGGTTCCTCTCTTAGCAGGCCTGCCGGACCCACCGTGAAGCGCCTAAGATATTGCCGCTACCCACGTTCCTCGCGCTACAATTAAAGCTACTTACTAGAATTGAGCAAATGACGCACCTCGCTCTCCTGGGATCTTGCGCTTCGGGATGTTTTCGGGTACTTTGTTCGGGGTACCTTCGGTAGTATTCCGGATCTGAAAACATGCCACTAACCAGAAGACAGCGCCAAATACTCTCATTTCTCGAAGACCAGAT
>JAZFQE010000043.1:0-11213 GCA_036444955.1 Gemmatimonadales bacterium | reverse complement strand
GGGCACCTGGATATGGAGTGCGTTACCAAGGACAACTACCGCTCCGGTGTGAGTTCGTCAATTCGCGCGGCAATAATGTTGCGGATCGGAACGAAGCGGAGTCCGGCGAGTAGAGAGTGAAAGTGGTTGACCAGATCGAGCAGTTACGCAAAGAGCTAGCCGACAGTTACTCGATCGAGAGGGAAGTCGGCTGCGGCGGAATGGCCACGGTCTACTTGGCTCACGATCTGAAACTCGATCGGCCGGTAGCGCTCAAGGTTCTGCGTCCCGAGTTAGCGGTGGCTGTAGGCATAGAGCGTTTCAATCGCGAAGTTCATTTCGCAGCCGGTCTGCAGCATCCTCACATCCTTCCGGTTTACGATTCGGGCTCGGCAGGTGGCCTGCTGTATTACGTGATGCCGTTTGTCGAGGGCGAGTCGCTGCGCGATAGACTCGCGCGTGAGGGTCAGCTGCCAGTCGAGGCTGCGCTCCAGATTGCGCGCGACATTGCCGCGGGGCTGGACTACGCTCACTCGCGAGGTGTCATCCACCGCGACGTCAAACCGGGCAACATTCTGCTGTCAGGGGATCACGCTGTCGTAACCGATTTCGGCATCGCTAAGGCTCTCAGCGATGTTGACGGCGACCAACTCACGCACACTGGAATTGCGATCGGAACGCCCGCCTACATGAGTCCCGAACAGGCCGCGGGCGGTGCCGACATCGATGGCCGGTCGGACGTCTACAGTCTGGGCTGCGTCCTGTTCGAGATGCTGACTGGCGAACCGCCGTATCGGGGCACCACCGCGCGGGCGACGATAGCCCAGCGTTTCTTGGGACCCGCACCCAGTCTCAAGAAGCGCAGGGGTGACGTGCCTGGGGCAATCGATCGGGTGGTGTCGAAAGCCATGTCCAAGTTGCCCTCGGCCCGCTACCAGACTGGAACCGACTTTGCAAAGGCCCTGGGCGAGGCTCTCACCGGCGAGCTTCCTGCTGGCAAAGCGAAATGGATTCGTGCTGCGGGTCTCGTTGCCGGCGCGGTAGTGCTTGTCGCCGGTACGCTCTGGTTCAGAGGGAGCCTTGCGGGAAGTCCGGTGATGCCGGGTGCCGAAGTGATAGCAGTGATGCCGTTTCGAGCGTCGGGCGCCGGGGTGGAAGTGCTCGGTGAGGGTATGGTCGATCTGCTATCCACCAATCTAGATGGCGTTGGTGGAATCCGGGCAGTTGATCCCCGGGTAGTGTTGCATCGCTGGAGACAGGAGGGGGGTGGCGCACCTCTGGTTCTCGAGGACGCACTTGCCGTCGGACGCAGGGTCAATGCCGGCGCCATACTGCGAGGCAGCGTAGTGGAGGCAGGCCCAGAAGTCAGGATTACAGCCGACCTCTACAGCGTATCGGGGGAACAGCTCGCTCGAGTGCAGGCTGACGGACCAGCTGATAGCGTGTTGGCGTTAGTGGATGATGTGAGCGTGCAGTTGGTGAGAGAGATCTGGCGTTCAGAGGATCCGCTTCCTGATTTGAGGGTAAGTGCGTTGACCACGACCTCACTGAACGCAATCCGCTCGTTCCTGCGGGGAGAGCAATTCTACCGCCGATCACAATGGGATTCCGCAATCACTGCTTTCGATCGCTCGATAGAAGAGGATTCAACTTTCGCTCTCGCCTATTTCAAGCTGTCACACACCTATGGTTGGAGTGAGGGACACGGCTCGCCCAATTCTCTCGAGCTCCTCGGCATGGCGGAGCGCTACAGCGCGAGACTTCCGCAAAGAGAACGAACGCTCGTAGTCGCCCATCGACTCTTCGAGGACGGCAGGCCCGAAGCGGTGGATACACTCCGTCAGTACCTTGTCAGACACCCGGAGGATGCGGAGGGATGGTACGAGCTGGGCGATGCGCAGTATCACGCGCGCTACGCGCTGGCGCTTTCGGAGGCTGAACTGCTGGAGCCGTTTGGGCGGGCCATGGAGCTGGATCCTACCCTGGTACCTTCGATGATACACCCCCTAGAACTGACGTTGGCAATTGGCGACAGTGCCAGATTCCAACAGTACGTACAGCTGATGGAGACCAGCACGACGTCGGGGCCGGCAAGCCTGTATCGAGACATGGCAGCTGCCCTGTGGGATACCACTGCAGCGGGTGACAGCGCAATGACTCGGCTGCTACGTGAGAGTACCGGGCCGGTAGGACAGATGATGGATGCATACTACAGGACCGCCACGGTGGATCCGCATAGAATCCTGAACGGAATCGACTCCGCGCTCGCGTCGTCACAGAGTGACGACCGCGGAGCGCTGCTCATGGCGGCGAAGGCGCGGTTCTTGTCGAGTTTGGGTCGGTTGGCTGAAGCGGGTCAGCTGATCGATTCCGTTTTCCAGGTGAACCCGCGAACTGCAATGTTCGCCAGCCTCTATCCGGTTATCGCCGGTTATGCTGACATCACGTTCGCGCTTCCGGGACTGAGGGTACTTGGCGCCATCTCAGAGAGCGATCCTCTGGCGAGCTTTTGGAGGGGTGTGTTCCTGGCTGGCACCGGCGACGTGCCCAACGCGCGAGCTGAAGTGCAGAGACAGTTGGACCTGATAGGAGATTCTGATACTCCGGCAATGCGAGGACTGTTCGATGCGTTGATGGGTTGGGTGCTGATGCTGGAAGGGGACAGCGTCGGCGGCATAGCCCGTATGGAACGGGGGCTAAATGATGTTGGGTTTGCTCCCGGGGTGTCGATCTTTAGTGGACCGCTCAGATTCGAGCTCGCGACTGCGCTCACACAGCGGAATGAATCGAGAAGCGAGGGTCTGCGGCGACTGCGATTTGGAGTGGGCCCCGCCAGTGAGTATCGCGCCCTCACCTACCTAGCTCTCGCTCAGGTATTTGAAGAAGACGGCGACGACAGCGGTGCCATTGAGGCGTACTCCCAGTTCGTCCGTTTGTGGGAGAACGCTGATCCTCAGTTGCAGCCTGCGGTAGAATCGGCCCGACGCGCACTTAGGCGCCTGGCTGGCGAATCGATTGTGCCGGGCAGCTGATCCGCACTTCGTCAAACTCAGCTTCGCGAGCTCTTTTGACCCCGTCGGATCTGAATTCACCGGGATACCTGGCACCATACGCGGGCAAACCATATAGTTAAATTTCCCGTCTAATCAGAGGCACATCTTAACCGCTGTTGTCGGTGGATTCACATGGCTGCAGGCGCAACCGGTAGGCCGTTTTCCGAGTTTCCCAGCCTCAAACTAGTCTGTTTGGGTGCGCCGTCCGTATTGGTAAATGGAGAACATGCGTCGGCCGATGTGCTCTGGCGCAAGAACGTCGCGCTCCTTGCCTATCTGGCTCTCTCACCTAAGTACAGTCGTACGCGAGATCACCTGTTGGGTCTCCTCTGGCCGGAGAAATCTGAGGACCGTGCGCGCCACTCGCTCAACGAAGCGATCCGGCGATTGAGGGGTGGCCTCGGGGCGGAGCGTATTATGTCCCGCGGGGATGCGGTAACGCTCAATGATGAACGGCTGGAGGTCGATGCCCTGTCAGCGTTCGACGCTACGCCCCGTGAAGCGGCGTCTCCTGACGCGATCGGCGAGTTCCTGGAGGGACTGTATCTGGACGACGCGCCCGAATTCGAGAGGTGGGTGGACAGTCAACGCAGGAGACTGGCAGGCAAGGCAACAGAATTTCTGCTCCACCGAGGAGAGCAAGCGCTTGCGACTTCTCCCCAATCAGCACGTGAAATGGCTCAGCAGGTCTTGAGCAATTCACCTACCTGCGAACCGGCCTTAGACCTTCTCATGCGGGCCTCGACACTGCTGGGCGACTCGGCTGCCGCCCTCGCCGCTTTCAAGGAATTCGAGGCAAGGTTGAACGAGCTGTTCCAAGAGCAACCGAGTAGACGCCTGACCTCGTTGGCAGAACGGGTGAGGAGCGGCAGCTGGAGAGGAGCCGTTGCCAGCGCCCGTGAGGAGGATCCTCAACTCGTGGGACGCCGCGCAACAAACGCCGCAGCGTTTGCCACCGTCAGCCAGGGGATACAAGGCAGTGCCAGGTGTCTCGTGGTAACGGCCGAGCACGGGATGGGGCGGAGCCGGTTGGCGAGCGAGTGCGCTAGACGGGCAGCACTGGCCGGAGCGCTGACGTTGACAGCTCGACCTCTGGAAAGTGATTCGGATGCTCGCTGGAGCGTGATCGGAGCCCTGGTTCGCAACGGACTTGCAGAAGCACCGGGACTGGCGGGTACCGATCCGGGCTCGCTGGCGGTGATGGCGTCGGTCGCACCCGCGTTAGCCGAGCGTTTCAAGCCGTCGGGACCGGCCGATCACGCTCATGTAGCTGCTAGTTTTACGGCGTTGATACGTGCGGTTACCGAGGAGGTGCCGATCGTAATGATTGTGGACGACGCTCAGTACTCCGACGGAGCATCACTGGGTACTTTGAGCTCGATGATGCTGAACGTTCGCAACCGTCCGGTGGTTCTCATCATTACATCCTTGGAGTCGACACAGGACTTCCCCCGCGAGCTCCTTAAGCTTCAAGGTGAGGTTGGAAGGGGCATACCCGGAACAGCTGTTCGTCTGGATCCCCTGGACAATGAAGAGGTTGGGGCGCTCGTTGCGTCCTGGGAGGCTCTCGACGCGGAGGGAGAGGATTGGGAGAGGTTGGTAAGGAGAATAACGTACGAGGCAGGAGGCAGCCCCTTTCTGACGGTCGAATTGCTGCGGGGGTTCGAGAAGACGGCGACCCTGCGCAAAGATGCGATGACGTGGCCCCCACCGCACGCTACACTCGACAGCCCTCTGCCGTTTAGTGTTCCGGCTCTGGTCCGCCGATCAATATCGGCACGGATCATAGATCTTGACGATGAGAGCCGCCGCGTGCTCTGCGCGGCAAGCGTGGGAGGGATTGCGCTGGATTTGGAACTGATTGAAAAGCTCGCGAATCTTCCCGCAGACCGGGTAGAAGAGGCCGTCGCTACGCTTGAGCGCTACAACTTCGTGCAGTTTGACGGTTTGCGATATACGTTTGCGGCGCCGCTGATTTCGGACGTGGTCACCTATGAATGTATGACCAGGGGAGAAAAGCAGCGTTTACGGCGTGATGCCTCCGAGCTGCTGAGGAGCCGTACCGATCTAGAGTCACGTGTCCTGCGAACGGAACTGCTAAGCTCGGTAGAACCGGGCAGGGAGCCTTATGAAGATGCCATCTCGGTAGCTGAGGAGGCGTTGGCTTCGGGGAGTGTGAGAACAGCCAAGCGGGCGCTGGTAGCCGCCGAACGCTCGGCGGATACGTCCGACGGGCCCGACAGGGAGAAGATAGCGGCCCTCAGGTCGCGGATTCCCAAATAAAAAAAGCGCCGGGTCCCTTGGCTGACCCGGCGCTTAGTCGGCTTTCCTCATTTGGGTGGGTGAGGTTACGGTAAGTTGTGCCGACCTTGTTGGGGAGCAATCTACTGGGCGTCCAACAAGTACCAGACAATTGCGGTGGCATATGAGTCAATTCCTTTGTTGACAATCACTTACATGCCACAGCAACAGAGACAACTCAGTACACGTCGAGGTCTGAGGCGGATACGACGGGTCCGTCGTAGCCCTCTGCAATCTCCTCTAGGAGGTCCTCCGGCGTGCTTCCCCAGAAGAGCTGGTGGTAGACTATCAGGAGCCTAGGCTGTGCCACGGTGGCAATTTCAGTCAGCTCCGCCGTCGAGGTGTGCGCGTACGCATGATAGCGTTGCCATTCGGGAGGACGACGCTGAAAGCCAGCCGCGGAGTAGACCTCGTGGACCAGGACGTCACACTGCGCACAGTTCTCCGCGATTGCCGGACTCGGCGACGCATCGCCGGAGACGACGATAGTTCTGCCTCGCGCCTCGAACTTGTAACCGAACGAATGTTCCCACGATCCGTGGGTAACTCTAAACGCAGTGACGGTGACGTTTGAATCTCGGTACACCTCGCCAGGGCTAACTTCGTGAGCATTCACGCGATACCCGTCGGGAGTTGTGGGCTGAAGACCCTGAATCCGCACGCTGATGTCCTCGTTGTAGGCGGCCAGGATATGTTCTGCCATCTGTGCGATGCCCGGGGGCCCGTAAAGCTCCAGCGGTACTTCCCGCCCGAGGACCCACGGCGAGAGGATCAGGTCGGGAAGCCCCGCGGTGTGATCTGAGTGAAGGTGAGTGACGAAGGCCGTTTTGAGATTTTGGGGTTCCAGTTCTGGAAGACCGTTTCGGGCTGCGGCCGCTGCGCGCCGGACGACCCCGGGGCCGGCGTCGATTAGGTAAGAGGACCCGCCACTTACTACAGCCACTGCAGGTCCCGAGCGGTCGGGATCGGCGTTTGGCGTTCCCGTGCCGAGAAACACGACACGTGTTGCTGCACTGGAAGTCGGCTGGTCAGCACGAGCGCCGTCGTCCACTTGAGCGTTGCAATTCATCGACAACGCAGCTACGCAGATCAAGGGGAGAGTCGAGCTGTGTTGCGTCAGAAGCATTGTAGCGGCTGACGTGTGCGCCGGCCGGGTTCTATCACCTCGCGTGTGATGCTGTTATCCTTCGTCACGGTTTAAGTTTGTTCCTGCCTGGCGGATTCTAGTCTTGCGAATTTAAACGGGGAGCACCCAGATAACGAAGGACCTGTTACCGCTCGTCCGGCACGAGTTGAAAGGTAAGTATGAAGTCGAGCGGGAGATTGGCAGAGGGGGCGCCGCCCGCGTTTTCCTCGCTCGCAACACCGAGGGACAGCCTGTCGCTCTCAAAGTCTTGCACCCTCAGCTCGCCGTCAGTGTTACAGCCGACCGTTTTCTTCGAGAAGTTTCTCTGCTCAAGGAGCTAGATCACCCCTTTATTGCAAAACTCATCGACTATGGCCAGATGGACTGGCTGATTTATTACGTGATGAGCTACGTGGACGGTCCGAGCCTGAGATACTACCTGGATCGCAAAGGTGTTGTGCCCCTTGACGACGCGATAATCGCCGCCAGTAACCTGTTGGAAGCCGTTGGGTACGCACACAAGATGGGCATCATTCATCGGGACGTGAAACCCGATAACGTTGGTCTTTCACGTAACGGAGCGGTTCTGTTGGACTTCGGTGTTGCCAAAGCGATTGAGTCGTCGGGAACGGAGCAGTTGACCCGGTCGGGGTTTACCATCGGCACCTCTCACTACATGAGTCCGGAGCAGGCTATCGGGGCGCGTGTGATAGACCACCGGAGCGATATCTATTCACTCGGCTGTGTTTTTTTTGAATGCCTCGCCGGTCGGGCCCCCTTTGTCGATAGGAGCGAGTTCGTAGTTCTTAGGATGCACCAGGAATCCGAGGTACCCGACGTAAGAAAATTCGCGGCGGAAACGCCCGAGTCCGTCGCTAGCGCAATTGCGAAGGCGATGGAGAAGAAGCCGGAAAACCGTTGGCAGACGGCTGAGGAGATGAGGTCGGCGGTGTTGTCTGGATTCCCGGAGCAACAAAAAAGCCCCGCCTAGCAGCAGGGCTTCCGCTTCTACACGCCGGCAAACGTCACCCGCGGCCTTGCGCCACTACACGTTCCTCTCCGGCCTGGAAATACTCTGCGTTCTTAGCCACGTAACTCGTCCATTCTTCCGGACACTCTTCTTCGGTAAAAATGGCCGTGACTGGGCACTCCGGTTCACAGGCGCCGCAGTCAATGCATTCGTCTGGTTCGATGTAGAGCTGATCGGCTCCCTCGTAAATGCAGTCTACGGGACAGACGTCGACGCAGCCCCGATCCAGAACACCTATGCACGGCTCAGCGATTATATATGGCATATAGGTCTCCGACTCGTTCTGCTAGGTACAACTGACCGAATGTTGCCTAGCTCCTGTGATGCTGTCAAGTGACCGGATTCGGGGTTTCCGCTATAGAGAGCGGCGAAGTTGTAACGCCCCATTGGGCAAGCAGCCGGACGCGCTTAGATTTCAAGCCTCGACTCGTTTAACAAGGAGATGAAGTTGCGCTACGATCCCAGGCTTGTTCAGCCGATGCGTGAAGAACTTACCGGCATCGGCTTTGAGGAGATGCTGACGCCCCAAGAGGCTGAGGCTGTGTTGCAATCAAACGAAGGTACGCTGCTCGTCGTAGTCAATTCGGTTTGCGGCTGTGCGGCGGGGAAGGCCCGTCCAGGAGTGACCCGCGCACTCCAAAATGATAAGAAGCCCGAGCGGCTGGCCACCGTGTTCGCCGGAATGGAGATCGATGCCACCGATAAAGTGCGCGGTTATTTCCCGGGGTATCAGCCTTCGTCCCCGCAGATCGCCCTATTCAAGAGCGGCACCTTGGTCCACATGCTCGAGCGGCATGACATCGAGGGCCGCGGTGCAGAGGAAATCGCCGCCGACTTGAGCGCAGCGTTTGACAAACACTGCGGCTGAGGCGGAGCGACAAGAGCTGCCGCTCCGCAGCTGAGAAGTAATGCTGCTGCTGGATCCGCTTGCCCTACTCGTCATCGCCCACCGTGGGGCGAGCGGAGAATATCCAGAGAATACGGTTCTGGCGTTCAATCAAGCTCTGAGAATGGGAGCGGATGCCCTGGAACTGGACGTTCGGGCTTCAGCTGACAATGTACCCGTTGTCATCCACGATCCCACCGTGGAGCGGACCACGGATGGATCCGGTTTAGTCAAACAAAAACAGCTGGCGGAGTTGAAGGAACTCGATGCTGGTCGCGGTGAGACCGTTCCCACCCTCAATGAAGTACTGGAACTCTTCCCAGACACGCCCCTGATCATCGAAATCAAAGACGTCGCTGCCGCTGCAGTGGTAAGAGCAACACTGAAGAGGCACAAGGCAGTGGGCCGTGTGCTAGTGGGCTCGTTCGAGAGCCGAGTTACGAGGCAATTTCAAGCTGGCGGATTCAGTCGTTGCGCCAACCGTCGTCAGACTGCTCTGTTTTGGGTGTTCTCACGGGCAGGGCTTACCTACCATATCTCTGCCGACGCTTTTTGCATCCCCGAGCACCACGGTTCCACTACCGTTGTGGACGAAAAATTCATGAGCTCAGTGGGCCGCGTCGCTATCCCCGTGCATGTCTGGACTGTTGACAGCGTAGCAACAGCTCACTCCCTTTGGGAGATGGGCGTGCGCGGTATCATTACGAACCGCCCCGACGTTATCCGGAACGCGAGAGATGGAAAGTGTGCTGGCTAGACGGATGCGACATTCGTCGCGGCTGCTGGTAGTCTCGCTCATCCGAGATATTCGCCGACGGATTCCGTGGTTACGACCGCGTAATCCATCGCCCAGTTGGGGTTGCCGAGGGGCCGGATGGCTCGCTCTATGCAACCGATGACCGAGCCGGTAGAGTATATAGGATCATCTACTACTTCGGTAACTAGGAGAATCAGCAGGTGGTACGTCGAAGAAGTAGGGCAAAGTGTCCGCCCGAGCAGTACATAAACAGGGAACTCAGCTGGCTGGAGTTCAACTCTAGGGTGCTCGAGGAGGCTGAGGATCCGTCGAATCCTCTTCTGGAGCGCCTCAAATTCCTCGCGATCTTCGGCTCTAACCTAGATGAGTTCTTCGAGATACGCGTCGCCGGGCTCAGGCAACAGCTCCACGTTGGTCTACATCCGCAGGATCATCCCGCAGACGAGATGAGGCCGGGAGAACAGCTTGCGGCTATAGAGGAGAAAGTGCGCGTACTGGTGGAACGGCAGAACGACGTTCTTGAATTTGACATAGCACCGGAGTTCGCCGCTCACGGGATCAAACGAGTGTGGTACGCTGATCTTTCGGACATCGAGAGGAGCAAGGTGGACAGGTTCTTCAACGAGAATGTTTACCCTGTGCTCACCCCTCTTGCGATTGATTCGGGACACCCGTTCCCCCACGTTCACACCAAGAGCCTCAACATAGCCTTGTGCATCAGGGATAAGAAGAAATCAGGAGCCAAGACTCTGTTCGCGGTCGTGCAGGTTCCCTCTGTGCTCAGCCGCATCGTGATGGTCTCCGAGACGGACGGCGAGTTGCGGTTCCTATTGTTGGAGGATCTCGTAGCTGAGCACTTGGACGATCTGTTTAGGGGGTTCGAGGTTCTTGAGCACACAGTATTCCGAGTTTCTCGAAATACCGATCTGAGAATCAACGAGGACGAGGCGGAGGATCTCCTCGAGACGATAGAGATGACTCTCAGGCAGCGATCTGGCAGTGAAGCCGTCAGGCTCGAGCTAGCCGCCGACGCGGATGAAACGTTGTCGAATATGCTCGTGGAGGCACTCAACCTGTCACGCAGTGACACCTATCGGATCAGAGGGTCGATCGACGTTTCCGGGCTGACTCCACTGCTGGGTGTGGAAGGGTTCAAAGAGTTGCGTGACGAACCCATGGTACCAAGGCTGGCGGAGCCCTTTACCAGAGGAGAGCGAATCTTCGATCTCATCAGAGGTGAAGACATACTCGTGCATCATCCGTTCGACTCGTTTGGAAGTGTCGTTGATTTCATCGAACAGGCCGCGGATGATCCGAACGTACTGGCGATAAAACAGACGCTGTATCGGACGAGCGGGCCCACGCCCGTTATCTCCGCTCTCGCTCGGGCGGCAGAGAACGGCAAGGAGGTCACGGCCTTGGTAGAACTGAAAGCTCGGTTTGAGGAGCAGCGAAACATTGTGTGGGCTCGCCAGTTGGAACAAGCGGGTGTCCACGTCGTTTATGGTGTAATGGGGCTAAAAACGCACTGTAAGGCTTCGCTCGTGGTGCGCCGCGAAGGTGATGAAATTGTGCGGTACTGTCACCTCTCGACCGGCAATTACAATCCCACCACCGCACGCGTCTATACTGATCTAGGTCTCTTCACTGCGAACCCCGGTGTGGGGGAAGACGTCAGCGAGTTGTTCAATCTCATCACGGGGTATTCGCGGGGATATGAGTGGAAGAAGTTGATCGTTGCACCTGCCGATCTGCGAAGGTTCGTTATCTCTCTGATCAAGCGTGAAGGCAAACACGCAAAGCTCGGCTTCCCGGCCCGCGTAGTAGTGAAGATGAATTCACTGGTGGAGCCCACGCTGATCGACGCGCTTTACAAGGCCTCGCAGGTGGGAGTGGAGATCGACCTGATCATCCGCGGCATATGTTGCTTGCGCCCCGGGGTCGCGGGCCTGTCGGAAGGCATCACGGTGACCAGCATCGTTGACCGATTCTTGGAACACAGCAGATTCTTCTATTTTGAGAATCAGGGTGACCCAGAGGTGTTTTTGAGCAGTGCCGATTGGATGCCACGCAACTTCTTC
>JAZFQE010000042.1:0-2794 GCA_036444955.1 Gemmatimonadales bacterium | reverse complement strand
CCTCAGCCTGACCGACGTCCAGCCGATCGTGCGCTATCGAAAGTCCCTCAAGACGAACATCGGCTTCGCTCCGAACTGGCGCTACAACTGGAAGACGGATGAGCTCAATCTCCCGTTAGGTATCGGCTTCGACACGCTGGTGAACATCGGTCGCCTGCCCGTTAAGGTTGGCGTCGAGGCCTACTACTACGTCGACAGCAGCGACGCCTTCGGCCCCGACTGGCAGATACGATTCCTGTTCATCCCGGTCGTGCCGTCTCCAAGTTGGTCGCGCCGTCCGATCTTCGGAGGGAAGTGAACCGTTGACTGTCCCGGAGCTCTGCGCGGACAACGAACTATTGTGTTCCCCAAGTTAGGATCGCATTTCTGGAAGGCGGAAGAGATGTCTGCCCTTTATGGTGAAAATGAAAGGCAAACCAACATGATAAGACAGCGCAGGGCTGGTAAATGGAAAACTATATTAAGCGCGATAGTTGGTTTAGCCATCTTCGCGTCGGGGGTAACCCAGGCACAGGTTAAGACCAAGAAGGTCGAAGGCTTTGGCGGCGTTATCGCCAAGAAGTATGAAGAGTCCAAAGAATGGTGGCCGGAAGAAAAGCGTCCACCCGAGGGCGCGCCGAACGTCCTCATCCTCTTGCTGGACGACGTGGGATTCGCCCAACTCGGCCAGTCTTTCGGAGGGCTCATCGAGACGCCAAACATCGACCGGCTCGCGGCGAACGGTCTTCGTTACAACAATTTCCACACCACGGCTTTGTGTTCGCCATCTCGCGCAACTCTGATGGCGGGCCGCAACCCACATTCTATTGGGCTGGGTAGTCACGCCCTCACCGCCATGGGCTTTCCGGGCTATAATGCGATCGTGCCGGAGACGGCCAAGTCTGTCGCAAACTACCTTCAGGAAACAGGATACGTAAATTACGCACTAGGTAAGTGGGATCACACACCGTTATATGAAGTCTCGCAGGTTGGCCCCTTCCACCGCTGGCCGAGTGGCGAAGGTTTTGATCACGCCTACAGTTTCATGGCCGCGGACGTGCACCAGTTCATCCCCGTCATGTGGAACGATCACACGCCTGAAGCGTATCGCAAAACCGAGCACCTGGATAAGGACCTTGCGGATCGCGCCATCGAGTGGATCACGGGTCACAAGTCGATCAAGCCGGACTTGCCTTTTATGATGTTGTGGGCTTCGGGCTCTATGCACTCGCCGCACCAGGCGCCGGCGGAGTACCGGGCCAAATATCTCGGAAAGTTCGATATGGGTTGGGATAAAGCTCGCGACATGATCCTGGCAAATCAGAAGAAGCTCGGGATCATACCGCCCAACACAAAACTCACCGATCGAATCGACGAGATACCCGCCTGGGACTCCCTCGACGATGAGCACAAGATGATGTACGCGCGTCAGATGGAGGTCTTCGCCGCCCAGATGGAGCACGTTGACTTCCAGATGGGCCGCATCATCGACACGCTCAAGCGGATCGGCGAATTGGACAATACGCTCATCTTCGTCACGGCCGATAACGGTGCGAGTGGTGAGGGCGGTCTGGCTGGTACGTTTAACGAGACCTACGTTTTGAACGGGCTGCAGACACCTTTCGAAGCCAATATGCGTAACTACGCAGTCTGGGGCGACGCCACGACCTATCCTCATTACCACGCGGGATGGGCCATGGCCGGGAACACGCCGTTCCGCTACTTCAAGCAGAGCGAGCACCGCGGTGGTCAGACAGATGCGCTAGTCATCCACTGGCCAAATGGCATCAAAGCCAAAGGCGAGATCCGCAACCAGTACCATCACATCTCTGATATCGCGCCGACGATTCTGGAGGCCGCCAAGCTGGAAATGCCAAGAACGTATCACGGTATTGAGCAGCAACCCATGGACGGCAAGTCCATGATGTATTCATTCAACGATGCCGATGCGCCCAATGTGAAGGACCGTCAGTACTACGAGATGTTCGGCAATCGTGCGATCTGGGTAGACGGGTGGAAGGCCGTGACGCTGCATGGCAAACGGATGCCATGGGTAGTCGGTTCTGTCACCCCATTTGAGGATGATGTGTGGGAGCTGTACCACGTGGCCGAGGATTTCTCGGAGAGCACCGACCTTGCCGCCAAGCACCCTGAGAAGCTCGAGGAGTTGAAAAAGATATTCGATGAGGAGGCCTGGAAATACAACGTCTACCCGCTCTACGACAACATGCTCAAGCGGCTGGCAGGCACGCAAGAGATCCTGTTTGGCGACCAGAGGGACTTCGTCTACTACGCACCGGGGGCAACCCGCATTGCCGAGAAGGCCTCGGCCCCGGTGAAGAACCGCTCGCATTCGATCACCACGACCATCGACCTCAAGGGCCACGAGGAAGGCGTCATAGTGGCTGTCGGCGGCATGACCGGCGGCTTCACCATGTTCATCAAGGGCGATCGGCTCTACTACGACTACAACTACCTCGATGGCGTCCACTACACGATGGCCTCCCCTCCCTTGCCGGAGGGCAAGACCGAGTTGAAGTTCAACTTCATCAAGACGCGCGAGTTCGGCGGCACGGGCGAGCTCTACGTGAACGGCAAGAAGGTCGCCGAACAGGAAATGCCGCGCATGCACATCAGTACCTACTCACTGGCCGAGACCTTCGATATCGGAATGGATACCGGCACGCAGGTGTCGAGAATCTATGGCGACCCTTTTCCCTTCAATGGGGCGTTGGACAGGGTCACGATCCGGTTGAATGACTAGTCCGTACGCCGTGCGCGTTGCCAGGATCGTAGGCCTTGTTACCGTGTGCGG